>CABSMK010000005.1 GCA_902478825.1 uncultured Collinsella sp. | reverse complement strand
GCGCATGTCTCGTGGGCTCGGAGATGTGTATAAGAGACAGCACATGGAAGACCTCGCCAACAAGATCGTCCCGTGGAACTTCCTGCTCGCGGGCCTGGTTGCGCTTACCACCCGCAGCCTCATCAAGACCTCGGCGGCACTGATGGTCGACTACTCGTGCGCACTCAAGCTCACGGGTTCCGTCGCCGTCATGACTGCCATGAGCGATGCTGCCAAGATGGGCGTCATGGTCAAGGGCGCCAAGTACTTTGAGTCGTTTGCCAAGGCCGACACCATTGTGTTTGATAAGACCGGCACGCTGACCGAGGCTCAGCCGCGCCTGGCTTGCGTGCTCACCACCGATGGCTGGAGCGAGGACGAGATCCTGCGCCTTTCTGCCTGCTTGGAGGAGCATTTCCCGCATCCGGTGGCGCGTGCCGTGGTCAACGCTGCTCACGAGCGCGGGCTCGAGCACCGCGAGCGTCACGCTGCTGTCGAGTACATCGTGGCGCACGGCATCGCTTCGTCCATCGAAGGGCGTCGCGCCATCATCGGTTCCGCTCACTTTGTGTTCGATGACGAGGGTGCACAGCTCGAATCCGACATCAAGGAGCGCATCGAGTCCCAGATGCAGGGCCTGTCGCCGCTGTATCTGGCGGTCGATGGCACCGTTGTGGGCGTGCTCGGTATCGAGGATCCGCTCAAACCTGGTGTGCGCGAGGCCATCGCCGACTTGCACGCGCTGGGCGTTAAGCACGTGGTCATGCTCACGGGCGATTCCGAGCGCACAGCCGCACGCATTGCGCGCGAGGCGGGAGTCGACGAGTTCAAGGCCGAACTGCTGCCTGAGGACAAGTACGCTTATGTGGAGCGCATTAAGAGCGAGGGGCGCCACGTTGCCATGGTGGGCGACGGCGTCAACGATTCGCCGGCGCTCGGTTTAGCCGACGTGGGCCTGGCGATGGGTGGCGGAAGCGACATCGCCAAGGAGGTCGCCGATATCATCCTGACCGATACGGATCTGGCCGCAATCGTGCGCCTGCGCCGCATGAGCCAGGGCCTCATTGATCGTCTGACGAGTTCGTATGCCAAGGTCATGCTCACCAACTCGGCGCTGCTGGCATTGGGTATTACCGGCATGATCACTCCGCAGACGTCGTCACTGCTGCACAACGGCTCAACGATCGCCTACAGCCTGGGCAACGCGAAGGCGTACCTGCGTTAGCGTTTTCGATTGAGTATATGGCCTGCATTCGGGCGGCACCGCAGCCGCCAGGGTGCAGGCCTTCTTTTGTTTGACGAGATGTTAGCTCGGATATATGCTTGTGCTAGCACCGCTAGCAAATGCTGAAGGTGAGGTTGAGATGGCTACCGTTGGCAGCATGGCGCAGGTGAATGTTCGCGTAGATCGCTCGGTTAAAGAGCGCGCCGAGGAAGCGTTGCGGCTTTCGGGTGGAACGCTGCCCGACCTTATTAAAAAAGTCGTGGCCAAGGTTGCGCAGGGTGGCGGGCAGTGCGAGGAAGTGCTTGCGGCCGTCGACGACCGGCAGCAGACCGTCGCGCCCGATACTCCGTTCGCCGCGTCGTGGGCAGCGGCGGATCAGCTTTACGCGGACCTGGGCATCGCTACGTCGTCCGTGTCCGACGATCGCGATTGGGACGCAATCTATTCCGAAGCCATGGACGAGCATTATCGCCAAAAGGGGATGATCCAGTGAGTGGGGCGCCTCTCAAGATCATGGTGGATGCCAACGTATGGGTTGATTCGTTTTGCGTCGACCATGCCGAGTCGCTTGCCGCGCGTGCGTTTATTGGGCGGGCGACGGAGACGGGGGCGTTACTGTTCTTCCCGGTGCATATCGCTAAGGACGTGCTGTACGTTGTCCAACACGAGCTGAAGCGAAGCGTTCTTGCCAGCGGGGGAGCGCTCGACGAGGCTTCTGCCCGCGCGATTGGCGATGCGGCGTTGGCGTTTGTGCGGAACATGACCGAAAACGCCACGGCCGTGGGTGCAGATGCGTCGGACCTTTGGCTTGCCGACAAATACTTAGCGCTCCATCGCGATTACGAGGACAACTTGGTGCTCGCTGCGTGCAAGCGCGCACAGGTCGATTACTTGGTGACTAACGATCGCAAGCTGCTCGAACATGCCGATCTTGCAGCAAAGACCCCGCGCCAAATGATGCCGATTCTTGCTTTGGCCGAACGCGGCGACGCGGCTATCGGTTGACGCGAACTGTTTGCGGGCCTCTTGGACGACGATGCGCCAAGGGACCCGCGTCTGCTATTTACAAAAGCTCGGCCATGATGGCGGGGCTTTCTGCGAGCTGTTCGGCTGCCTTTTCGTCGGAATCGTTTAGTGCTGCCAGACTGCGGTAGACCCACTCGTTGACCTGGGTGTTCTTGACGCCTGCGGTCTGCATAAGGGCGCCTACCTCGCGGATTGCTGCGAATAGATCGGCCTTGGGCCCCGCGAGCTCGACCTCGATACCGTGGTAGGCGGCCACGCCGCGGTTCTCGCTCACGTGGTCGATAAAGCCCTCGACGGTCTCAAGCTGCTGGGCGAGGACGCTGTCGTCATCGGAGCCCAGCGCGACGAGGGCATTCGACACTGTGAGGGCGGGATGTCCGCAGGGGACAAAGCCTTCGATGATATCCATAGCTTCGGTAATGGTTGAGCCCAGGCCTGCGAGGGCATTGACGAGTTGCTGCTTGGTATCCATAACGGTCCTTTCGACGGGTCAATTTTGCTTGGCGAAAATATACGTGACGCGATCGGTAGCAAAAGTGCGAAGTGCGGCGCACATTGGGGTCTTCACAGCTCGTGCATAGAACAGCTGTCTGCCTTTAGAACGTGGTAAGATAACACTCCACAAGCGGGGCTCACCCCGCATGTTCCTTGAAAAGTCGACGGGTGTTGGGCGCTCGTGTCCAATGCCATCCAGACTTTCCCGACATTCGGGGGCGACTGGTTTCGACACGATAGCTCTGAGAGAGGAAGCAAGCCGAGGTCTCCTCGCCTCGTTAAACAGGGGTACCGTCAAATTGAATTGACAACAACTCTTCTTTTGAGCCTATGGCTCTCGCTGCTTAGTTTATAGCGGCGCGTCAACCCGGTGATTTCCCCGACACCGGCGCGACGTCATGTTAGGGGAATGCTCCCGCGCACGTAATCGGTATGGCGCAGGCTAAGACCGAACCGGTTAGGACGCCGCGAGCGTGTCGCTGCGCGCAAAGCGTCCGAGACTAAACCAGCGACTGAGCTTGGAGATGCCAATCAGGGGGCTTTCGTGGACCGGAGTTCGATTCTCCGCGCCTCCACCATAAGTAACAGGCAGGTAGATACTCATATCTACCTGCCTTTTTATTTCTAGTCCGTACCGCGGAGAATCGAACTCTATGCAGGGCGCGGGCGTAAAGAAAACGCGTAAGCGTTTTTAGCCCGCGGGCGAGGGCGCCGGCAGGCGGCCGAAGCCGGTGCGTATTTGCGAAGCAAATACGCGGATTCTCCGCGCAAACTTCCGACTCAAAACGGATGCGATGTTTATCGAATCTCAGCCGGCCATGCGCCGCATTAACGGATCCCTCCACCCGCGGAGAATCGAACTCTGAGCAGGGCGCGGGCGTAAAGAAAACGCCTTGGCAACGCAGACCGGGACACGCTTTCCCAATGGCGGCCCAGGCGGAAAGTCCATCCCGGAATCCGCGCTCAGACTGGGACGTAGTTTCCGGATGACGCCTCAAGCGGAAACCGCATCCCGGAATCCTCATTCGGAATGGGATGCAATTTCCAAATGAATGGCTAGCGGAAAGTTCATCCCGGAATACGCGCTCAGGATGGGACGCGCTTTCCCAGCGGCGGTCCAAGCGGAAAGCGCATCCCAGAATCCCGCCTCAAACTGGGACACACTTTCCGCTTCACCTGCCGCCTCAAAACCCATGCGCTCTCCATCCCAAAACTGGGTAGAAGAAGGCCAAAACGCAATCGCAGGAGGTCAATATGACTGCAGAAGATAAGGCAAAGAACGCCGGCAAGGTCGCGCTCGTTTTGGAGGGCGGTAGTTTTCGCGGGCAGTTTACCGCGGGCGTGCTCGACGTTCTTATGGAGGCCGGTGTCGAAATCCCGGCTGTCTACGGTGTATCGGCCGGCGCCCTCAACGGCGTGAACTATAAGTCGCACCAGATCGGCCGTGCCAACCGCATCAACCTGGCTTTCTGCAACGACAGCCACTTCATGGGCGCCGCATCGTTTGCGTCCACGGGCTCCATTGTGGGTTACGACTTTATCTTCAACGATGTCCAGGACCGCTTGGATCCCTTTGACAATGAGACGTTCGACGCGAGCCCCATCGAGATGTACGCCGTCGCGACGGACATGCTTTTTGGAACCGCCACGTACCTCCCGGTCAAAAGCGCCGTGCTCGATCTCGACGCCGTACGCGCCTCGACGTCGCTGCCGCTGGTGACGCCGCCGGTCGAGATTGACGGGCACAAATACGTCGACGGTGGCGTAGCCGATTCGATCCCCATCGAGCACGTGCTGGAGGAGGCGGGCTTCGACCGTGCGGTCGTCATCGTCACGCAGGACCGCTCGTACGAGAAAAAGCCTTACGAGTTTATGCCTGCCGCGCGCGCCCGCTATGCCGACTACCCCTATCTGCTCGAGGGAATCGAGACGCGCCACGACCGCTACAACATTCAGCGCATGCACCTGTGGAAGTATGAGCGCGAGGGCCGTGCGTTGGTCGTCGCTCCGCAAAAGCCGGTCGAGGTCGGCCACGTTGAGCACGATTCGGCAAAGCTCCTCGACCTGTATATCCAGGGCCGTCAGGAGGCAAAGCGCCTGCTCGCGGAAATCCAAGAGTTCGTTGAGCGCTAACGACGGCGAACCCTCAAAAAATGACAACAGCTAAAGAGCTGGAAAAATCACGGCTCGTGGACGACATGTGCAGAAACTCTGGTCGGAGCCAAAATACCTGTTGACTCGTACGGCGAGCGGGGTAATATAGACGGGTTACTTGCAGAGCCCCGTGAATCTCTGTAACAACACGTACTGTACATGGAGGAGTCTAAGTGATTTCGAAATCGACTCACTACGCCAAGCAGGGCGAGGTCCAGCGCAACTGGGTTCTCGTCGACGCCGATGGTGCTGTCCTGGGCCGTCTTGCCACCCAGATCGCAATGATCCTGCGCGGTAAGAACAAGCCCCAGTTCACGCCCAACAGCGACTGCGGCGACTTCGTTGTCGTCATCAACGCCGATAAGGTCCAGCTTACCGGTAACAAGGCCGACACGAAGACCTATTATCGCCACAGCGGCTACAACGGCGGCCTCAAGGCTGAGAGCTTCCGCCAGGCTATGGAGAAGCACCCGGAGAAGGTCATCGAGCGCGCCGTTCGCGGTATGCTGCCCAAGACCACCCTCGGCCGTGCCCAGATGACCAAGCTTAAGGTCTACGCTGGCACCGAGCATCCGCATGCTGCCCAGAACCCCACGAAGATTGAGCTGGAGGCTTAAAGATGGCTGAGAACACCGTTGTCTACCAGGGTACCGGCCGTCGTAAGAACGCCGTCGCCCGCGTCCGTCTCGTCCCCGGCACCGGCAAGGTGACCATCAACAAGCGTGACGCCGAGCAGTATTTCGGCCGTCATCAGCTCGTTGAGAACGCCCTTGCTCCCTTCAAGGTGACCGACACCGCCGGTCAGTTCGACGTTATCGCTCTGTGCGATGGCGGCGGCATCTCCGGTCAGTCCGGCGCTCTGCGCCTGGGCATCGCTCGCGCTCTTCTGAACGCTGGTGACTACCGTGCTGACCTCAAGAAGGCCGGTTTCCTTACGCGCGATGCTCGCGTGGTCGAGCGCAAGAAGTACGGCCTCAAGAAGGCCCGCCGCGCTCCCCAGTTCTCCAAGCGCTAAGGTTTTATCTCCTTTCGAGATACAATGTACAAGCGGGGCCTGCCGATTCCTCGGCGGGTCCCGCTTTTCTTTTTCGACTAGGGTGGGCGGTTGCATATCGCCTGCTAGGGAAGGAGCGATCCTATGCCCCAGAACATCTTCGGTACCGACGGCGTCCGTGGCGTCGCCAACGCCGATCTTTCGTGCGACCTCGCGTTTCGTCTGGGCCGCGCGGCGACCAAGTTTCTTGGTCCGGACATCTGCATCGGCCGTGACACGCGCCTTTCGGGCACCATGCTCGAGAGCGCTCTGACCGCCGGCATTATGGCCGAGGGCGGCCGCCCGCATTGCTGCGGCGTCATCCCCACGCCTGCCGTGGCGCTGCTCACTGTTCAAAACGAGCTCGACGGCGGCATCGTCATCTCTGCTTCGCATAATCCGCCGGAGTTCAACGGCATCAAGTTCTTTAGCCGCAAGGGTATGAAGCTTCCCGATGCTGTCGAGGAAGAGATCAGCGCCTGGGTCATGTCCGAGGAAGCCATGGCTGCCGACACGCTGCCGACCGGTGCCGGCGTGGGCCACATTATCAAGATGAAGGACGCCCGCAAGGCATATGTCGATCATGCCATCGATACGCTCGATGGCCTGAGGCTCGATGGCCTGGTCGTTGCCGTCGACTGCGGTCACGGTGCTTCCTGCCAGACTACGCCCGCCGCGCTGCAGCGCCTGGGTGCCACGGTCCATGCCATCAACACCGATTACTGCGGCACCGACATTAACGTTGAGTGCGGCTCTACGCACCTCGAGCCCCTCCGCGAGCTCGTGCTGCGCACCCACGCCGATATCGGTCTGGCCCACGACGGCGACGCCGACCGCGTACTGTTCGTGGACAGCGAGGGTAATGAGATCGACGGTGACTACATCCTGGCTATCTGCGGTTCTGACCTCGCCGCTCGCGGCAAGCTCGCCAACTCCGAGATCGTTTCGACCGTCATGTGCAACCTGGGCTTCTCCATCGCTATGAAGGAGCAGGGCTTCGAGATGGTTCAGACCGCCGTGGGCGACCGCTACGTTCTGGAGCGCATGCTCGCGGACGGCGCCGTCATCGGCGGCGAACAGTCCGGCCACATCATCTTCCTGGAGCACAACACCACCGGTGACGGCCTGGTGACGGCTCTGCAGCTGCTGGCCGTGCTCAAGCGCACCGGTCGTACCCTCACCGATCTTGCCGGCATCATGAAGAAGTACCCGCAGGTACTCGTCAACGTGCATTCCGACAACAAGGCTGGTCTGGACGATTGCCAGCCCATCTGGGATGCCGTCGCTGCTGCCGAGAAGGAGCTTGACGGCCGCGGCCGCATTCTGGTGCGCCCGAGCGGTACCGAGCCGCTGGTCCGCGTGATGGCCGAGGCCGAGACGCACGAGCTGACCCAGCGCGTTGTCGACGACATCGTCGAGGTTGTCAAGCGCGAACTTCCCTAATGGTCAAAAACCGTTGCCAAGTGGTAAACTGTTAAGGTTATTTTGATTGATTGGTATGTCCGAGGGGGAGCATGTTCACTAAAGTCCTAAGGTCTTTTGGTATGCGTGGTCGAGTCCTTACGCTGGATGCTCCCATCTCGGGCGATGTCATTCCGCTTTCCGAGGTAAACGACCAGACGTTTGCCACCGGCCTTTTGGGCCAGGGCGTGGCGATTCGGCCCACCGGAACGCGTGTGATTGCACCGGCTGATGCCAAGGTCGAGGCCATTTTTCCCACGGGACACGCCGTTGCGCTTAACACGGTCGATGGCTTGGACGTGCTCATCCACGTTGGCCTGGACACTGTTCAGCTCGAGGGCAAGCACTTTACCGTACATGCGCAAGTGGGTGACATCGTCCATAAGGGCGATGTGCTCATTGAGTTCGATCGCGAGGCAATTGCTGCCGAGGGCTACGATGTGACGGTTCCCATCTTGGTGTGCAACTCCGTTGAGTTCTCGAGCATCAAGGGCTCCGTTGGCGTGCATGTCGAAGAGATGGACCAGCTCATCGTTGCTCGCGAGCGCTAGCAAGTGCACGTGGCCATTAGTCTACAATTCAAACACGTTTACGGAGGGCGCCCTTGAAAGAGGACGCCCTCAGTGGCAAGATGGGATTTGTCCGAAGCTAAAAGGCTTTGGGTCACCGTGGACGGGCAGGGGCCTCGACGCGGCTAGACACGAGACACATACATTACGCGACCTCGCCCTGGTGGCCGCACACGTTGGTTGCGGCCGACGCGGGCCGCGGGCAAGTGCTTGTAAGGGAGCCTTGCCTCTCTTGTACGAGAAAGGACGCGTAATGAAGATCATTAAAGCTAAAGACTACGAGGATATGAGCCGCAAGGCCGCTAATATCATCTCGGCCCAGGTTATCCTCAAGCCCGACTGTGTGCTGGGCCTTGCCACCGGCTCCACCCCGATCGGTGCCTACAAGCAGCTCGCTGCTTGGTACGAGAAGGGCGATGTCGACTTTGCCGAGGTCAGCACCTACAACCTGGACGAGTATCGCGGCCTTTCGCACGACGATCCCCAGAGCTATCACTACTTCATGCGCGAGAACTTCTTCGATCACATCAACATCGACCTGAACAACACGCATGTGCCCGACGGTTCCAACCCTGACGCCGCCGCTGCCTGCTCTGAGTACGACAAGATCGTCGCCGACGCCGGTTACCCGGATCTGCAGCTGCTCGGCATTGGCAACAACGGCCACATCGGCTTCAACGAGCCCGATGACCACTTCTCCAAGGGCACGCACTGCGTCGACCTCACCGAGAGCACCATTCAGGCCAACAGCCGCCTGTTCGACAGCATCGACGATGTTCCCCGTCAGGCCTACACCATGGGTACCCAGACCATCATGTATGCCCGCATGATCCTGGTCGTCGCCAACGGCGAGGCAAAGGCTCAGGCCGTGCATGACATGTGCTATGGTCCGGTTACGCCCGAGTGCCCGGCTTCGATCCTGCAGCTGCACACCAACTGCGTTGTCGTTGCCGACGAGGCCGCCCTTTCGCTCTGCGAGTAGCGAAAGCCTATCACCTCGACATAGCTTTGCCGAAGGCCTCCGCTTTGCGGGGGCCTTTTTGCTGAGCGCGCGCCGTGTGCTTGACGAAAATCTTGCAGCGAACTTGACGGGTGCGTTAGGTGCAGCATGATTCATTCCATAACAGATACTATGCATAAATGCTATGAAAAGGTCGCAGACGGTAGCTGGCGTTAGGTGAGTTGCGCAACACAATTGAACAGCGCTCATTTGAGGTACACTGCCAAAGGATGGGACAAGCTGGCAAGCGCATTGACCTGCGCAAAGACTGATTGGTTGGGGGATAAGTTTCAATCGGACCACGCTGAACAAAAACTTGCCATTTGCGTACCAACAAACATCCTAAACCGTAGCATCGCTCTATTCATCTAGCGATACATATGGTCTAGCGTTACGGTGTCCATGTGGTCGAGTTGAGGAGCGGGCATGGTTAACGATTTGGGCAATACGGACGACCTCGAGCTTATGCCGCTGGGCAGCAGTTATACGGTGCGGCGCGATCGCTTGATGAATGAGCTTATCGCCAAGGGCCGAAAGGCCGGCATCGTGGTTCTTTATGCGCCCGACGGGTTTGGGAAGACCTCGATGTTGCTGCAGTACACCCATGAGGTTAAATGCGACCCGACGCGAGGCCCCGTGCGGATTATCGAGGCCGATCGCGCCATTGGGCGCGAGGTGTTTATGCAGCTCGAGGTGGTTACCGAAGAACTCAAAGACAAACCGCGCTCCCTTATCGCGATTGATAATGTGCCAAACCTCGATCAGTACGATACCGAAGACCTCATCGACAGGATTCGCGGCTTGCGCGCTATGGGGATAGGGGTCTTTATCTCCTGCCGTCCTTCAAATCGTCAGCTGATTCATGGGCTGGGCGATTCGGTTAAGATCAATGCGCAGATGCTCAAGGTGCATGCCTATGAGTATTCGGCGTGGGCATCGGCGTTTTCGATCAGTACATCGCTCGACTTTTATCAGCTCACGCAGGGCGTGCCCGAGCTCGTTTCGGCATTGCAGACAGGTCTGTATGGCCAAGGCGACGTAGCCGGCCTGCTCGAAAACGAGATTGTCAACGTGTATGGCGCGGCACTTGCCGATCTGGCTTCACTCGACAATAATGCGCTGTTTTGCGTGGCATGTCTCATGGTTTTGATGGGCGAGGGCAATATCGCAGAACTCGAGGCTTGCGGGGTGAGGCTGTCGATGGTCGACCAGTCCTACTTTGTACGCGACTACCCGATCTTTGGCTTGGATCCCGCCGAGCGGAGTTTTACGTGTCTGGGCACGGAGGATAACGGACGCTTGCGTTTGCGTAAGTTGGTGGCCGAGGTTCGCCCCGAACTTGTTCCGAGGGCGGCCCGGATTTTGCTTAAGGCGGGCCGATGCGATGCGGCGATGGGCCTGGCGGACGCCTTTTTGGACCGTGAGGCGGTTCTTGAACTTGCTGGGCAGTATGGGGTCGATCTTGCTCTGACGGGGCACGGGGCCGATATCTGCCGAGCAGCGCTGGGCACAATCGATGCCGACGATCCGGCTCCAGAGCCAACGCCTGCCGAGGCACTCGGCGTATATCTGGCGTCGGTCAGCGTGTCCAATACAAAGCTCGCTCGCTATATGGCATCGGTTATCGAGCGAGGGGGCGAACGGGCGGCCTGCGAAATAGACCCTGTTTCATGGAGGGTGGCCCAGACACTGACGGCAGTTTGCTATGGGGATAACGGGCTTGGGCTTCCTACGAACCTGGCCGTGCCAGAAATCGAGACATCTCATACCGCACTCGATATGTTGTCTGCGCATATCGAGGTCAAGCGCTGCCTGACCGAGCGGGGAGATGACGGCGGCGTTCTACAGCAGCTCAAAACGAGCAAGGCCTACGACTGCGAGCTCGATATCGCGGGGATTGTTATACGGGCCGATAGTATGCTGGTGGAGCTCTTTGACGGGTCGTTTGCGGGAACCGACGAGCGCGACGACGAGATGACGGTGGTGCGGGAGGCGCTCGACGTACGTGGGCTTAAGGCGATGGCTATCTGGGTGCGCATGGTGTTGGCGGCACGGCGGCTCCTTTCCGGCTTGCCGGTAACCGACGATGCGGCGTTCAACGAGCTCGATCGTTTTGCCGTGCGCATGCGTGACAACCAGATTCAGCTGTTTGGCCTGTTGTTAGAAGGCTGGCAGTCGCTGGCAGAGGGACGGCCGGTTAATGCAAAGTTCCGTGCGGTCCAAGTGCTCAAACTTGCCGAGGAGTCGATTGCGTACATGCGCGATAACGCATTGCTGCTGGAGCGCGCGGCATATCTGCGTAACACCTCGATGGTTTCGGTGCGCGAGGAAGCGGAGTTGCTCGATATAAGCCAGACACAGGTTGGTGGAGCGGAGGCCTGGATGGTGGCGCTGCATTTGGCCTGTGCGGGCCGAGACAGCGACCTTGCGGCCTGGATGTCCATGAATCGTGCGGGGATTCTAGAGCCATCGTATCGGCTCTTTGCGCGCCTTGCCATGCACTGTCTGGGCGAGCCGGCGGGCAGGATACGCAAGAAGCTTCCCGTGCGCGAGCTGTCGCGGTACTCGCTGCGCGACGATTTGGAAGGGGAGGGCGAGCGCCTGTTCCAGGCCGGCGAGGTTGAAGCCGTTGATACCATCGACCATATCGAGATTCGCATGTTTGGTGCGTTTCGCGCCGAGCGCGACGGGTTTCCCATCACGGACAAAATGTGGCGCCGCAAGAAGGCGGCGACGCTTGCCGAGCGGCTTGCGCTGGGCATGGATGCGCTCGTCGATCGTGAGACGCTGGCCATGGAGCTGTGGCCCCATGCCGAGTTCAATAGCGCCCGCAACAACCTGTACTCGACGATATCGCGCTTGCGGTCGGCTTTGGGACCGACGCCGGATGGCAAGTCGTGTGTGCTCATCCAAAATGAATGCATCGGACTCAACGGCGACTACGTCAAGACCGATGTACGGCTGTTTGACCAGATAAGCCGCGAGGTTTTGGGAAATCGCACGGGTGCGCGCGGGCCCCATTTAGTTGAGCTGTGCCTTAAGATTGAGCAGCTTTATGCCGGACCGCTGTATGTCCCCAATGGCTGTAATCCCACCTACTTTTTGCGTATGCGGCGCATTATGCAGTCAAAGTACATCGATTGCATGATTAAGGGAGCAAATGCCGCTCTAGAAGAAAACGATCTGCAGTCGGCGATTTGGCTGGCGGAGTCGGGGCTTCGGCAGGAAACGGCGCGTGAGGATATGGTGCGCTGCGCTATGCGCGTCTACAGTGCGGCGGGGCGGCGGCGCGATATCGTCGAGCTATACAGCGGGCATATGCACCACCTGAGGGAGCAGGTCAATGGCGTGCCCGAGCCCGAGACGCGGCGTCTATACGAGCGCTTGGTGGAGGGGCGGCTCAATCGCGTGCTGGTCGAGCGATAAAAAACGGGCGCCCGAAGTACTTGGGCACCCGTAAGCTTGCTATATGTTGGCTCGCCGGATCATTGGCTCTTAGACGAGCTTGATCTTCTCGATGTCCTTGCGCGAGGACTCGCGATACAGCGAGAACTTGCGGCCGATGACCTGGACGACCTCGGCGTGGCAACGCTCGGCGAGCTCTTCGGCGGCCTCGCGGGCGGAAAGACTGGAGCCATCGAGCACGGAGCACTTAACGAGCTCGTGCTTCTCCAGGTAGGCGACCGTCTGCTCGACGGTGCCCTCGTTGACATCGGACTTGCCGATGATGATGGCGGGGTTGAGGTGATGGGCCATGCTGCGAAGCTGCTTGACCTGGGCTCCTGTCAGTGCCATGGGTTCTCGCTTTCTATGTATGGGGCGCCCCGCGACGGGGCCTTAATCTACGTGAGCTGTCCCACGATAGCGCAGGAACGGCGCGGTGTGGAGCGCGTTTGCCCAGTTCAAAAAGAATGCGGATGCCGAGTGAGTGGGCGGTGCGGGCTGCGAACAGGCTATGAGCGGGGTGCAGAGACCGGCTCCCATGCAATAAACGTCCAACGAACCTTACGGACATGATCGAGCATATAGCGCCCCTGCGGCACGCCCTTGGAGCCCGGCTCACCGGCATGGGGGTTCTCAATCATGTGTTGGGCGATGTAGTCGCGCAGGCGGTCGATCTTATCCTCGTTGCCACGCTCGAGCATACGGGAGAAGTCCGTCACGCCCGCCTCAAGGCTATCGAAAGTATCGCGACGAGGCGATTCAAAGTACGTAACCTGCGGCAGGGCACCCATCTGAATGAGGATATTGAAGGCGTACACAAAGCCATTGCTGCAGGTAACCGAGGCGCCGATGGCGTTCATCAGGTGCAGGTCATAGCGCGGGCTGGAGTTGGCGACCATCGTGACAGCACAACGCCGACGAGCCGTACGATCAAGCTTGGCAAGCGCACCTTTCAGATCGGTCGTCGTAACCGAACGACTGGCAAAGGCCACATCCACCGCTTTCGCGACCGGTCCAACCAAATCCCAATCATCATCCCAAGCAAGCTCAAACGGCGTTATGCGCCCCTCGAGCCCGTAGCACTCAATGCCGGCATCAAGCGTGCCCAACATAGCGGGGGAGAAGTCGGCTGCAATCACAGGATGCCCAGCCTGAGCAAGCGGAATAGCAATCGACCCAGCCCCACACCCCATATCGAGCACCGACTCGCCGGGCTCAAGCGCCAACAGCTTTATAAAATCCCGGGCATACGGAGCAGTCTCAAGCGGCCGAAAATGCCGAGCCCTTTTATCCCACTCAAAAGAATCATCAGCCCGATGCCGAGCGGCCTGCAGGCGCATCCATTCGCCATTCCAATCAGCAGAAAATAGCTCAGAGCGAGCGTCCCCATCAACCACGGGCCAACCTCCTAGCAACAAAAAAGCGACTCCTCCCAAAAGAAGAGCCGCAACCAGCATATATCAGAAAAAGAACCGTTCCAACGCCAAACCGCCGCACCAGCCAAGTGGTGCAGGAGCGAAGCGACTGCAACCGGGATAGAACCCAACTGAGGTCCCGTTGTGCGGGAGCCCCGGGGGGCAAATATATAAGGTCGATCGCGAGTTCCGCACGAGCCGGAGAGCACTTAATGTGCTCTCCGTGCGAGTCAGGACTGTCCGAGCAGGCGACCTTATATATTTGCCCTCCCCGGGGCTCCTCGCCAGTCCCCCTCAGCTAGTTCTTGAGCGAGTTCAGCGGAGCCGGGAAGCGTCCACCGCGGTGGGCAAGCACGGTGCCGGCGTTGGGGTTCACCGGCATGATGGGTGCACGGCCGAACAGGCCGCCGTACTCGACGCAGTCGCCCACGCCCTTGCCGATGGCAGGAATCACACGGACGGCCGTGGTCTTGTTGTTGATGACGCCGATGGCCATCTCGTCGGCGATGATGCCGGCGATGGTCTCGACCGGGGTGTCGCCGGGGATGGCGATCATGTCCAGGCCAACGGAGCACACGCAGGTCATGGCCTCGAGCTTCTCGAGCGAAAGCGCACCGGCCTCGACGGCGGCGATCATGCCGGCATCCTCGGACACGGGGATAAAGGCGCCGGAGAGGCCGCCCACGCTGGAGCTGGCCATGACGCCGCCCTTCTTGACGGCATCGTTGAGCATGGCGAGCGCGCAGGTCGTGCCCGGGCCACCGCAGGTACCCACGCCGATGATCTCGAGGATGCGCGCGACGGAGTCGCCGATGGCAGGCGTGGGCGCCAGCGACAGGTCGACAATGCCCTTCTCGACACCCAGGCGATGGGCGGCCTCGCGGCTCATGAGCTCGCCGGCGCGGGTGATCTTAAAGGCGGTCTGCTTAATCTTTTCGGCGACCTCCATCATCGATGCGGAATCGGGCAGTGTCTCCAGGGCTGCGGCCATAACGCCGGGGCCCGAGACGCCTACGTTGATGACGGCGTCGGCCTCGCCACCGCCGTGGACGGCGCCCGCCATAAACGGGGAGTCCTCGACCATGTTGGCAAAGCAGACAAACTTGGAAGCGCCGACGGAATCCTGGTCGGCCGTGAGTTTAGCGGCATCGATGATGGTCTGGGCGGCCATGAGCACGGCGTCCATGTTGATACCGGCGCGCAGGCTGGCGACGTTGACGCTGGAGCAGACGCGGCTCGTGGTGGCGAGCGCCTGGGGGATGGACTGGATGACGCGGCGGTCGGCGTCGCCGATGCCCTTCTGGACGAGTGCGGAGAAGCCGCCCAGGTAATCGATGCCGAGCGTCTCAGCCGCGCGGTCGAGGGCGTGCGCGATGGGGGTGAGGTCCTCATCCTTGCAGCACGCGGCAATCTGCGCCACCGGGGTGACGGAAACGCGCTTGTTGACGATGGGGATACCGTACTCGCGCTCGAGGTTCTCGGCGGTCTCGACCAGATGCTCAGCCGTGTGCGTCACGTGGTCGTAGATCTTCGTGCACATGCGGTCGAGGTTCTCGTCGCCGCAACCCATGAGCGAAACACCCATGGTGATGGTCCTGATGTCGAGGTTCTGCTCCTCAACCATGCCGCGGGTTTCCGCGATTTCTGCGGGCGTGATCGCCATCCTTGCGCTCCTATCTGCCAAAACGAGCATAGTCTTATCTATTCTAACGTGCCGCACGTGCCAAGTGGCGCATGCGGCACGTTTTGGTGCTCGGTTGTTTCCGTTGTGTTACTGCCCAAAGACCTCTTCGGCGATACGAGCGCTTTCGGCGGCGTCCTTGGCGTAGTAGTCCGCACCGATCTGCTTGGCGTATTCGGGGGTGAGCACGGCGCCGCCCACGATGATCTTGACGCCCGGAACCTCGGCATGAAGCAGCTTGATGGTCTCTTCCATGGCGACGACCGTGGTAGTCATAAGCGCCGAGAGGCCGACGAGTTTGATATCGCGCTCCTTGACGGTCTTGAGTACCTCCTGCGGATCGACATCGCGGCCCAGGTCAAAGACGGTGTAGCCGTAGTTGTCGAGCAGCATTTTGACGATGTTCTTGCCAATATCGTGGATGTCGCCCTTGACGGTGGCCACGCAGATCTTGCCCTTGTCGGCAATCTCGCCGGCGGGCATCAGGCGCTTGATGGTGTCGAAGCCCACGCGTGCGGCCTCGGCCGAGGCCATAAGCTGCGGCAAGAAGAACTTGCCCTGGTCAAAGAGGACTCCGACCTCGTCGAGGGCGGGGATAAAGTGATTGTTGATGAGGTCCATGGCGTCGTGATCTGCCAGCAGACGCTCGGTCTCGGCCGCGATCTCGCCCTTGCGGCCCGAGACGACCATGCGACGAATCGGGTCGTCGTTGCCGTCGGTGCCGGCGGTGTCAGCAGTGGGCGCAGCGTCGGTCGATGCCGCCTGAGCCGCCGCCGGGTTCGCGGCGATCTTGTACGGATCGGTCCAGCCGGCGTAGCGCTCGATGTATCCGGTCGAGCCCTCATCCTCAACGCTCAAGACGCGATAGCTGTAGACGGTATCCATAAAGCGCTTGGAGCCCGGGTTCATGATAGGGGCGTCCAGGCCTGCGCCAAAAGCGGCAGCCAAAAAGACCGAGCCCAGCAGCGGGCGGGCGGGCAGACCAAAGCTGATGTTCGACACGCCGAGCGCGCATTTGACGCCCAGGCGCTCCTTGCACAGGGACATGGCGCGCAAGATCTGCTCGGCCTGGCGCTGATTGGTCGAGGCGGTCATGACCAGGCAGTCGATGAGGATGCGGTCCGGACCGATGCCGTAGCGGGCGGCCTCGGCCACGATGTGCTCGGCGATGGCGAAGCGGGCCTCGGCGGTATCGGGAATGCCGCCTTCGTCAAGCGTGAGGCCGACGACATTGGTGCCGTAGTGGGCGACCAGCGGAAAGATCTCATCCATGATCTGCTGCTTGCCATTGACCGAGTTGATGATGGGTTTGCCAGCGTAGCGGCGCACGGCGGCTTCGACGGCGGCGGGATCGGTGGAGTCGATCTGCAGCGGCAGGAGCGTGGAACCCTGGAGCTGCTCGGTGGCCTGTTGAATGATCTTGACCTCGTCGATCTCGGGCAGGCCCACGTTGACGTCCAAGATATCGGCACCTTGCTCTTGCTGGCTGATGCCCTGGCTCACGACGTAGTCCAGGTCGCCGTCGCGCAGGGCCTGCTGCAGGCGCTTTTTGCCGGTGGGATTGATGCGCTCGCCGATGACGGCGATCTTGTGGCCGTCGCAGGGAAGGTCCACGACCGTCTGGGCGCTCGTGACCGACATGCTGGGCTTGCGGTGACGTGGGCTGGGCGTGTGGTTGTCGATAAGCGTGCGCAGGGCCGCCATGTGCGCCGGCGTGGTGCCGCAGCAACCGCCCACGACGCTTACGCCGTCGGCGATCATGCCGGCGACGGCCTCGGCGTACTCGGGTGCTTGGATATCAAAGACGGTATTGCCGTCATCGTCCACGCGGGGCAGTCCCGCATTGGCCTGCACCATAACGGGCTTGTCGGTGACGGTGAGCATACGCGCGGCGAGTCCTCGGAGCTCGGCCGGGCCTTGGCTGCAGTTGATGCCCAGGACGTCGGCGCCGATGGCGTCGAGGGTGATGGCGGCGACCTCGGGGCTCGTGCCCAAGAAGGTGCGGCCGTCTTCCTCAAAGGTCATGGTGGCAAAGACGGGCAGGTCGGAATTCTCGCGGCAGGCGAGGACTGCCGCCTTGATCTCGGCCAGGTCGGTCATAGTCTCGATAATAAAGAGGTCGACGCCCGCGGCGACGCCGGCGCGCACCTCCTCGGCAAAGAGGTCGTAGGCCTCGTCAAAGCTGAGGGTGCCCAGGGGGCGCAGCAGGGCGCCGATGGGGCCGATGTCGCCGGCGACGTAGCGGGCGCCGGCCTCGCGGGCGCAGGTGACTGCCGCGGCAAAGACGTCTGCCACGGTGGCGGCGCCGTCGAGCTTGTGGGCGTTGGCGCCAAAGGTGTTGGCGGTGATCACGTCACAGCCGGCCTCGACGTACTGACGCTGAATATCGGTAATGACCTGGGGCTCCTCAAAGTTGAGCAACTCGGGCAGGGCACCGGCCTTCATGCCGGCCGCCTGCAGCATGGTGCCCATGCCGCCGTCGAACAGCAGATGTCCCGTGCCCTCGATGGCGGCGCACAGGCGATCGTCCTTAATGCGAAGGTCGTCGATCGTGCGCGTTTTGTACGCGGCACCGTTGCAGCGCGCAGCATTGACGGGTGCCGCCAGTGCTGCACCGTCCAGATCATGAGTGATAAGCGGAGTAAACATCGATGGCTCCTAATGGCTGGAATAGCAGGTGGTGTGGGCGGCGCGGAAGCGGCAGTGCTCACGCATGCGGCAGATATTGCAGGTGGGGCGACTCTGGGCGTCGTGGACTTCGCCGTCGAACAGACCAATCACAGCGGTCACGCTCTTGGTGGGCATGAGCAGGCTGGTGGGGGTGACGGTAAGTCCAATGAGGCGCGTGGCATTGAGTGCATCCACGATCGAGCGCTGGGCAGAGAGCGGGCAGTCGCCATAGCCGGGACTGAAGCGCCAGTTGCCGGCGAGCCCGTGTGCAGCGGCCGCAGCCTTGACCTGCTGGTCCATCTGCTCGACGGCGGCTTCTACATAGGCAGAGCATGCGGCGTCGAGCACGGCGCCTTCCAGGGGTTGCTGGGTTCCGGTGGTTCGCAGACGGCGTTCGGCAGACATCCCGAGGGTACATGCCATGAGCGCCGCCAGGCGGGCGTCCTTAAGGTGGCGATAGATATCACGACCTCGCAGCTCAACATTGGTGCCGACCAGACGGATGCAAGGCTTGCCCTGCTCGTCCACGCTCGTGGCATCGACGGCAAATACGCGGCGCACGCCACGGGGCTCAATGTCAAGCTCAAGGCGCTCGACCACAAGCTCAATACGTCGTGACAGTTCGGGCTCAATCTGCTGGCCGCCGTAACCCAGATACCGCAGCATCTCGGCACGGTCGACACGGGGATGGTGCGCGGCATCGATACGGTAGAGCGCCGGCGACGCAAGGTCGGCCGGCACTTCGACAGCGGTTGTATCGATGTGCGGTTTTTCCATTACCCCAGGCGCTCCATAATGGTCGCGGCGATCGCAGGACGGTTCATAGTGTACAGGTGCAGGCCGTCGGCGCCGTGCTCCTTGAGGTCGCAAAGCTGGCGGGCTGCATAATCTACACCAGCTGTCTGCAGGCTCTCGGGGTCATTCTCGTACTTGGCGAGAATCTTGATGACGGGGGAGGGCAGCGACGCGCCGCACATAAAGACCATGCGGCTGATCTGTGACTTGCCCATAAACGGCATGATGCCCGCGGTAATGGGCACGGTGATGCCGGCCTTGTCGGCAAGCTCGCGAAAACGGTAGAAGCACTCGTTATCAAAGAAGAGCTGCGTCACAAAGAAGCTCGCGCCGGCGTCCTGTTTTTGCTTGAGGTGTTCGACCGAGAGGTTGAGATCCTCACAGGCAATGTGGCCCTCGGGGTAGGCTGCGGCGCCCACGCAAAAGCCGGCGTCGACGAGCTCGGGGATGAGGTCGCGGGCGTAGGCGTAGTCCGAGGCGGGCTTGTCGTCCTCGGTTGCGCCGGCAGGGAGATCGCCACGCAGGGCCAGGATGTTTTCTACGCCGGCGGTGCGATACTCGTCGATCTTGGCGGCGATATCGGCGTGCGAGCGGCCCACGCAGGTAAGGTGTGCCACCGAGGGCGTGTCGAATTCGCTCGTAATCATATGCGCGATGGGGGCGGTGGCGGCACCGTTGCCCGAGCCGCCGGCCGAGCAGGTGACCGAGACAAAGCTCGGCGAAAGCTTGCACAGATTGCCTGCCACTTCGCGAGCCGTGTCGAGGGTCAGCTCGCCCTTGGGCGGGAACATCTCAAACGAAATGGGCGCGGTGCCCTGGGATGCTGCCTGCTTAAAAACCTCGTCGACGCGCATATCGTGCTCCTCTAGATACGTAATAGTGTGATGTGTTGTAAGGATTCTACAGCACTACTGTGCCACGGTGGAGTTTCACTCGCTATTTGAGGATACCAATCAAAGATGCCTTGCTATCGGCTTTCTCTATAACAGAGCGGCTAATCTAGGCACGGACTATAAAGACTGGTATCTGATGCAAAATACCAGTTAATAGAGCTCCATCCCAAATTGACTACCCTTAAACCATGGAGAGAGGTCTGCAATTTATGCAGTTGATTGGCTGTTGAGGGTGGCAACGCCGCCTCGATAGGGTAACCTCATTGATTGGTTTCGCGACAGCAACATAACGGTAATGTCGCGGAAACACGGCGAGTCTAAGCTATGACTCGTTCGTTAGTAATCAACACCGCTTCTCACGCGGTGCCGATACGAAGGGAGTTCCGTATGGCCGAACTTACTGACCGCTTCGGGACCATGGTGTTCTCTGAGGAAGTCATGAAGGACTACCTCCCCAAGGACATTTGGAAGCGCCTTGCTGCAACCCTCGAGGGCGGTGAGCCGCTCGACCTAGATGTGGCCAACGCCGTTGCCCATGCCATGAAGGTCTGGGCCATCTCCAAGGGCGCGACGCACTATGCGCACTGGTTCCAGCCGCTTTCGGGCATTACTTCCGAGAAGCACGACAGCTTCCTGGAGCCCAACCACGACGGCACCGCCATTACCAAGTTTACGGGCAAGAACCTCATCCAGGGCGAGCCCGATGCCTCGAGCTTCCCCAACGGCGGCCTGCGTGCTACCTTCGAGGCCCGTGGCTACACCGCTTGGGACCCCACTAGCCCCGCCTTTATCAAGGACGATGTCCTGTGCATCCCCACGGCTTTCTGCTCCTACACGGGCGAGGCCCTGGACAAGAAGACCCCGCTGCTGCGTTCCATGACCGCGCTCTCGCGTGAGTCTAAGCGCGTTTTGGCGCTGTTCGGTAAGACCCCCAAGAAGGTCGTTCCTTCCGTGGGCGACGAGCAGGAGTACTTCCTGATCAAGAAGGACGCCTACCGCAAGCGCAAGGACCTGGTCATTACCGGCCGCACCCTCTTTGGCGCCGCTCCCTGCAAGGGCCAGGAGCTCGAGGAGCATTACTTTGGCGCTATCCGCCCCACCGTCTCGGCCTATATGAAGGACCTGGACGATGAGCTGTGGGCGCTTGGCATTCCCGCCAAGACCAAGCACAACGAGGTTGCTCCCTGCCAGCATGAGCTTGCCCCCGTCTATGGCGAAGTCAACGAGGCCATCGACCAGAATCTGGTCATGATGGAGAAGATGAAGCTCATCGCCTCCCGCCACGACTTGGTCTGCCTGCTGCACGAGAAGCCCTTTGAGGGCATCAATGGTTCGGGCAAGCACAACAACTGGTCGCTTGGCACCGAGTCCGAGAATCTGCTCGATCCAGGCGACACCCCGCTCGACAACCTGCAGTTCATCGTCTTCCTCACCGCGGTGATTGAGGCCGTCGATAACTATCAGGAGCTCCTGCGTGCCTCTGTTGCCTCGGCCGGCAACGACCATCGTCTGGGCGCCAACGAGGCTCCTCCGGCGATTATGTCCATCTTCCTGGGCGACCAGCTTACCGAGGTCGTCGAGAAGATCATCGATGGCAAGGCTTCCGTCCATGCCACGCGCGGCGTGCTCGACCTGGGCGCCGATACCCTGCCCAAGCTGATGCAGGACAACACCGACCGCAACCGCACCTCCCCGTTTGCCTTCACCGGCAACAAGTTCGAGTTCCGTGCCTGCGGCTCCGAGCAGAACGTCTCCGACTCCAACCTGGTGCTCGATGCCGCCGTGGCCAAGTCGCTCAAGTCCTTCGCCGACGCGCTTGAGGGTACGCCCGAGGATAAGTTCCAGGACGCCGCGCTCGAATACTGCAAGAAGGTGCTGACCGATCACCAGCGCATCCTGTTCTCCGGTGACGGCTACTCCGATGAGTGGCCCGTCGAGGCCGAGAAGCGCGGCCTTGCCAACAACAAGACCACGGCCGACGCCCTGCCCGCCTTTGTTTCCGATAAGGCCATTGCGCTCTTTGAGGAGACGGGTGTTCTGACCAAGGCCGAGGCCCAGTGCCGCTACGATTGCAAGCTCGAGAAGTACAACAAGCTCATGAACATCGAGGCTACCACGATGGTTCGCGAGGCGCGTCGTACCTATCGCCCGGTCATTACCGCCTATGCCACCAAGGTCGCTAAGGGCCTTGAGACTATTCGTGCCGCCGGCGCCGAGGCCGCCATGCAGTGTGAGCAGAACACGCTCAACAAGCTCTGCAACGGCATCACCACCATCAACGACTCCATCAAGGCGCTTGACGCCGTGCATCAGAAGGCCGAGGGCCTCGATGGTCAGGAGCAGGCCAACGTGTACGCGCACGAGGTCGTTCCCGCTATGGATACGCTGCGCGCCGCCGTGGATGCCATGGAGGAGATCGTGGCCGCCGACTACTGGCCGGTCCCGACCTACGACGACATTCTGTTCTACGTGTAGAGCGTAACTGACATATCGTCACGGTATTGAGCCGGGGTCCGCATCATGCGGGCCCCGGTTTTTGTTTGCGAAGGACGCTTTGAAGCCCGTTTTGCACCTGATTCGCCCACGCAATAAGGGGGCGTGGACAAAAAACGTCAAATATGAGTACTGTCACAAGTCCTGTAGCATTATTTATTTGCAAAATATGAAGTGTTACGCAACATATGTCCAAGTACTTAGCCGATAAACGTCTGCAATTCTTCCGCCGTAGGACGCCTGACGTCTAAATCGTCTTCTGAAGGCATGAAATTGCTGTTACTAAAATGGTAACAGTACTCATATTTGCTATTTTTTGCCCACAGGCCTTGCGATGATGCCGGGATTCGCACCCTGTCGGGTTCGAATCCCGGCATATCGGTAGCAAAAAGCCCGCTACCGCGAGGGTAACGGGCTCTTCAATTCAAATGGTGCCCCCAGCGGGATTCGAACCCGCGATATCCACCTTGAAAGGGTGGCGTCCTTGGCCGCTAGACGATGGGGACAGCGGGAAAGAGTATAGCAGACTTTTTTAGCCGTTCACATATCGTTGGCAAACTGAAAAACCACCACAAAGGTGCCTGTCCCCTTTGTGGTGGTGGGGTGCTAGGGGAGGAGCTTCATGGCTGCGTCGTGGGCGGCGCGCTCGTAGGTGTCGTCGAGGGGCTTGAGCGGCAGCAGGGCTGTGGCCTGGGCGTCGCCACGGCGCTCGAGGGCGTGGGTAATGAGCCAGTCGGCGAGTTCGGGGTTCTTGGGCAGTGCCGGTCCGTGCAGGTACGTGCCGATGACGCCCTTGTAGATGAGGCCCTCAAGACCATCGTCGCCGTTGTTGCCGGTGCCCGTGACGACGGACGTTCCGAGTGGCGTGGCCTCTGCATCGAGCAGGGTGCGGCCGCCGTGGTTCTCAAATCCCACAAAGGGCTCGGGTGCCAGATCGGTTTTGACGGCTACGTTGCCGATCAGGCGGTCGGAGCCGCGTACGGTTTCGGCGGCAATGACCCCCAGACCCTCAATGCGATCCTCGCCCATATAGTACGAACGGCCGAGCAGCTGATAGCTGCCACAGATGGCGAGCAGCGAGCCGCCATCCTCAACATAGGCCGCGACCTTGTCTTTTTGGGCGAGCAGCTCGTGTGCCACGGCTAGCTGATCGCGGTCGGAGCCACCGCCCATCATGACGATATCGGCATCGGTCAAATCAAGCGTTTCGCCCATACGGACCTCGTCTACACGCACGGGAATGCCACGCCAGACGCAGCGGCGCTCGAGCGCGATAACATTGCCGCCGTCACCGTAGAGGTTAAGGGCATCGGGATACAGGTAGACGATGCGCAGCGGGCGCGAAAGCTCGACTGGTACGATGCCGACAGGAAGAGCGCTGCCGTCGGCACGGGCTACGGCGCGCCCGGCAACAGCGTCGGCGGCAGCGCCTTTCAGCCCGTCGAGCTCCTTGACCAGCGGCGGGAAGGCCGTGTAGTTAGCGACGGCGTAGAAAGTGTCGCCGGCAGCCTCGTCTGCCACGGCGCCAATTGCCTGCGCGACGTCCGAGATAATCGCGGCATCGATGCCGGCGTACTTGAGGCGCACCTGCATGTCGTGCGCGCGCGTGCCTCCGGCAAAGGCGACAAGACCCGGCGTGTCGGCGATGCGCTCAAAGTCGACGTCGTAGATCCACGATACATCGTGTCCGTCGGCGTCGTTGTCGTTGAGGAAGAAAGCGCAGAGTCTGCCGCCTGCCGTCTTGATGGACTGGATTTGTCGATCAAAGCCTACGGGATTCTTAGCCAGGTTGGCCTCGACGGTGCGGCCGGCGATATCCCAGCGGCCCATGCGTCCGCCGGCGGGGACGTAGGCATCGAGCGTAGGCTGTAGAAACGCCGTGTCCACGCCCAACTCGCGTGCGGCAAAGAAGGCGGCGGCAACGTTATAGACCATGTACAGGCCGTTGTAGCGCGTGGCGATGTGTGCGGCTGGCGCGCTGGAATCAGATCCAAACACCAGGTCAAAACCATAGCCGTTGCAGCCGAGCTCCACGCCCGTCACGCGACGGACCAGCGCGGGACGGGCCCAGCCGCACGAGGGGCAATGGTAGGCGCCGAGCTGGCCGTATTGCACGTAGTCATACTCCAGCGGCGCGTTGCACTGTGAGCAAAAACGTGAGTCGCTAATACGGTCGGACTCGGTGTTGGTGGCGCCGTCGATGCCAAAGGCGATGCTCGCGTTGGGAACGCGCGCGGCGATTGCGGCACACAGCGGGTCGTCGGCGTTGTAGATGAGCGTCGTTGCCGGCGAAAGCTCCAGCGCGTGGGCGATGACGTCCTGGGTGTGGTCAATCTCGCCATAGCGATCCAGCTGGTCGCGGAACAGGTTGAGCAGCACGAAGTACGTCGGCTTGAGCTTGGGCAGGACGCGCACGGTGTAGAGCTCATCGCATTCAAAAACGCCCACGCGCTTGCCGCTGTCAGTGTGCTTAAGGTCGCTGCGCGCCTCGAGCAGTGCGCCCACCACGCCCGGCTCCATGTTGTTGCCGGCGCGGTTGCATACCACGGTGGCACCGCTGGCGGCAACAGCGTCGGCGATGAGGTTGGAGGTGGTGGTCTTGCCGTTGGTGCCGGTGATCACCACGCTGCGGTCGACAAGGCCGGCGAGGTCGCTCAGCAACTCGGGGTCGATCTTCATGGCGATGCGGCCGGGGAGTACGCCACCCTGGCGCTTAAGGACGGAGCGCAGCCCCCAGCGAGCGATATCGCTCGAGGTACAGGCAAGAGATGAGCGGAGGTTCATGAAACCGTTCCTAACGTAAACGACATGGTCGGGTCGAGTGCGCCACTAGAAACCGTAGCGGCGCGCAAATTCCTGGGCAAGCTGCGATACGTCTTCGCAGGCATTGGCCCAGGTGGCAAAGTCGGGGGTGTCCGAGATAATGCCGTCGGCCTCCCAAACTGCCTGGTGCGAAAGGTCCCAGGGGTCGCGCGGCTCGGGTCGGCAGGGAAGATACGGCGTCTGGTACATGGGGTTCAGCAAGAAGAACGCGCCACCCTCGCAACGGTTAGCGAACTCACGCAGCGCGCGCGTCGCCGGGCGCATCTTGTTTGTTTTGAACAGCAGAATCGTGCGGGCGAGCAGGTACCAAGGAGAGTTTTCGAGTGCGTCTGCCCCCATCTGCTCCTCGAGCTGGTGGGCCAGGGCAAAAAAGCCGTCCTGGTCTTCCAGGCGGGCGAGGGCGAGCAGCACGGTGCCGGCGGCCCGAGTGGGATAGCCTTCTGCTTTAAGGACGCGGCGAGAATAGTTGGCGGCGGCGCGGTAACGAGCGCTCGCCATGCACAGCTGCGAGATGGCCTCGAGCGTGTGGAGCCACCCGATAAGGGCCGGCTCGCTCACAGTAAGGTCCGCTGCGGTGACACCGTCGGCCAAAACATTATTGGCCCAGTAGTGCGGGGCCTCCATATCAAACCCGGGCACGCTCTGTTGCAGGTAGTCGGCCGTGCTCGTCTCGAGCTTCATCAGGTCGCCCAGGCAGGCGTCGACGGGCGTGTCGGCCAGGATGATGGCGAGCAGCTGGGCATCGACGGCCAGCGCATCGATGCGGACGATCTTGAGCAGTTCATTACGCATATCGTCGAACAGGCGGTTGCGCGTCTGCTCGAACTCCTCGTCGCTGCCCATGTCCTCAATGCGATGGAGCTCGTCGAGCAGGTGGCGATGAACACCGGCATAGGACAGCAGCGCCTGGGCATGCTCGGACTGCGCGTACTTGTGAGGATTCGCACTGATGTCGTTATGGACAAGCTCGCGTGCTGCATCGGTGAGCTCGGGGTGCGACGCCAGATAGGTGCGCTCCAAGTAGGCGGGGATGTAGACGCTCGGATCCATTAGAGGTCTCCTCCCTTAAACGGCAAGCCCTGCTCGGCTGCACGCAGGATGCGCTCGTCGATCTGGGAGCGCACGATGTCGTTGGTGGCGACCCAGGCGGCAAAGCTGGCGTTGTCGGGCGCGCCCAGGCCCTCCTGCAGTACCGGCGTCGCCTCGGAGAGTGCAAGGACGAGCTCATCGGTGGAGCCTGCACCCACGTTGACGCGGGCATAGACGCCATCGGGAAACTCGGTTTGGAAGTAGAGCGCCTCGGCTGCGTGCGGGCACGAGCGCGCAAGGATGCGCAGGTAGTGTTCGGCGCCCTCGTAGTCCAGCTCGCGCCAGGCTGCGCTCATCAGCGCGATGAGCGTCCACGGGTCCAAGTCGCGCTCTGCATCCTTGGGACGACGGCGCAGCGGCGTGTTGGCGAGATAGGGGACGGAGTGGGCAGAGCGAAAGCGCTTGAGCTCCTCAGCGGGGTATTCGAGCTTTGCCATGGCGAGCATCTGTCTCTTATACACATCTCCGAG
>CABSMK010000004.1 GCA_902478825.1 uncultured Collinsella sp. | reverse complement strand
TCTGCGCATGTCTCGTGGGCTCGGAGATGTGTATAAGAGACAGAGGATATGCCGATCAAGCACCTCTCGAGCAAGGACCTGGTCGTCGTCAAGAATGACGAGATGGCCGAGGCCCTGGGCATCGACCTTTCCGCTCTGGACGCGTAATGCTATACGCGGCATGCGTCTAGAGCCCGTGCTCGCGCTTTAGCTGCGTTATTCAATATCTGAGCCACAGGGGCGGGCGCTGTAGACCGGCGTCCGCCCTGCTTGTTTCAGGTAAAACAAAACGTCTATCCGCAGCTCTTCTATGCATTGTTACCGCTATTATGGTGAATCACGTGTCCACCCTATCCTAGGAGGTATGAAGCATGCTCATTGCATTGCAGGGCGCCGTTTCGCAGGGCGTCCTCTGGGGCATTATGGTGCTTGGCGTGTTTATCACGTTCCGCCTGCTCGACATTCCCGATATGACCTGCGACGGCAGCTTTGCCCTCGGCGGCTGCGTCTGCGCTGTGCTCATCGTCAATAACAACGTCGACCCGCTGCTCGCCGTGCTGGCCGGTATGTGCGCCGGCGCCATCGCGGGTGCCGTCACGGGCATTTTGACCACCGTCTTTGAGATTCCCGCGATCCTCGCCGGAATCCTCACCCAGATCAGTCTGTGGTCCATCAACCTGCGCATCATGGGCAAGTCCAATACGCCCATTCTTGCCAAGGGCACCGTGTTCTCGGCCGTCAGCAATATGACCGGTCTGCCGCAGTCCACCGTTGCCATCATCTTGGGCATCCTGCTCGCCGTGGCTATCGTTGCCATCCTGTATTGGTTCTTTGGCACCGAAATCGGCTCGGCGCTGCGCGCCACCGGCAACAACGAGTACATGATCCGCGCCCTGGGCGTCAACACCAACTCCACCAAGATGATCGCCCTCGTGCTCTCCAACGCCCTCATCGGCCTTTCGGGCGCGCTTATCTGCCAGAGCCAAAAGTATGCCGACATTGGTATGGGCACCGGTGCCATCGTTATCGGTCTTGCCGCCATTGTTATCGGTGAGGTGCTCGGCCGTCTGCTGCCCGGCGGCCTCACGCAGTTTAGCGTCCGTCTTGCCTCCGCCATTTTTGGCTCCGTGGTGTACTTCCTTATCCGCGCCATCGTGCTGCAGTTGGGCATGGACGCCAACGACATGAAGCTGCTCTCCGCCGTGATTGTCGCTGTGGCCCTGTGCGTGCCCGTGGTTTGGGAGCGCTATAAGCTCCGCAGCTCCTACACGAAGGGGGATGAGGCAGATGCTTAAGCTCTCGCACGTCAAGAAGACCTTTAACAAGGGCACCGTCACCGAGAAGCGCGCGCTCACCGGCGTCGACCTCACCCTGAATGACGGCGATTTTGTAACCGTGATCGGCGGCAACGGCGCCGGCAAGTCCACGCTGCTCAACATGATCGCCGGCGTGTACCCGCTCGATTCGGGCGTTATTGAGCTCGACGGCACCGACATCTCGCGCCTGAGCGAGTCGCAGCGCGCCAAGTACCTGGGCCGCGTGTTTCAGGACCCCATGCGCGGTACCGCTGCCGACATGCAGATCGCCGAGAACCTGGCCCTCGCCAAGCGTCGCGGCCAGCGTCGCGGCCTTTCGTGGGGCGTCACCAAGGCCGAGAAAGATGAGTACGTTGAGCTGCTCAAGCGCCTGGACCTTGGTCTGGACACGCGTCTCAACGCCAAGGTCGGCCTGCTCTCGGGCGGCCAGCGCCAGGCACTCACCCTGCTGATGGCCACGCTCACCAGGCCGCGCCTGCTGCTGCTCGACGAGCACACGGCGGCCCTCGACCCCAAGACGGCCTCTAAGGTGCTCAACCTGACCGAGGAGATCGTCGACGAGAACCGCCTGACCACGCTCATGGTCACGCACAACATGAACGACGCCATCCGTCTGGGCAACCGTCTGATCATGATGCACGAAGGCCACGTGATCTACGACGTGGCGGGCAATGAGAAGAAGTCGCTCACCGTAGCCGACCTGCTGCAGAAGTTCGAGGAGGTCTCGGGCGGCGAGCTCGCCAACGACCGCATGCTGCTGAGCTAAAACCTGCCAAAAAGGGACAGGTTTATTTTGGTAGGTTTTATCTGCGCAAACGTCAAAACCGCCGCAAAGGGACAGACGCCCTTGCGGCGGTTTTCGCATATTATGTCGATAATCCGATATTCAACCAGACATTCTGGCTAAGGACTAAGGAAACTGCCATGAAAAGACTCCCCCGCCTTGCGTTAGCCGCCGCGTTGTTTGCCGGCGCGCTCGCAGGCATCCCAAGCCTCGCTTTCGCGGGGAACCTGCCCGCCGCTATTGACGGCTCTGTGACCGTCATGCACACCAACGATATCCACGGCAGCTACAAGTACAGCTACAACGCAAGCAAAGGCACCGGCACTGTGGGCTTTGACGGACTGGCGGTTCTCTATAGCGCCCAAAGCAGCGCCCCCGATCTTTTGCTCGATGCGGGCGATACCTTCCACGGGCAGTCCTTTGCCACCATGAGCGAGGGCAAGAGCATCGCCGAGCTCATGGACACCTTCTACGCCGACGGCTACGACGCGACCACGCCAGGCAACCACGACTGGAGCTACGGCGCGGACAAACTCCGCACCATGACCGGCTACAGCACCACCGGCACGCCCTTCGCCATGCTCTGCGCGAACGCAAAGTCTACGAGCGGCGTATGGAGCTCGAGCATCACGAAGACGCTCGATCGCACCTGGGAGGATAGCGAGGATCACTCCACATTCGACTACAAAATCAAGGTCGGCGTCGTGGGTGCCATGGATGAGTCGCTGGAATCCTCGCTGCGCGCGGACCTGGTCGCGGGTACGTCGTTCTCGAGTGCCGCGAACGCCATCAATGCCGAGGCAGAGCAGCTGCGCAAGGAGGACTGCGATGTTGTTGTGTGTATCGCGCACACGCTCGACGCCAAGACCTTTGCCACGCGACTCCGTGGCGTCGATGCCCTTATCGCAGGCCACGAGCACATCAACCTTAACGAGAAGGTGACGGGAGCCGACGGCAAGACGATCCACGTTGTCGAGGCAGGCAGCGCCTTTGCCGAGGTGGGGCTGCTTTCCATTCCGCACAAGTACGACACCAATGGCACCGAGACGACCGACGATGACACGGTCACGGTCCCTGCAGACGGCAGCGATGAGAAGCTCTACACCGCCAAGAACGTCAACGACCTTTTGGCAGACCCCGACAAGGGCTCCGACTACCAAAGCTGCCTTGAAGCCGTCCGCAACAAGATCAAGCCGCTCGACGAGGCCTTTGAAAACGAATCGAACAAGATGCTCGGCACATCCACCACCAACTATTTCTACGGCGAGGACGCCGCAGGCACGCATGGTTGGGAAATGGTGCGCACCACCGATTTCCGCCCCAGCAAGGAGGACGACACCACCAAAGCCCAGACCATCGGCCACGTGATTTGCGGCTCCTATCTTGCCTTGACGGGCGCAGACCTCGCTATCGAAAACGCTGGCGGCATCCGCGGCGGCATCGCGGCGGGCAACGTGACCGCCGGCAACGTCATCGCCATCTCGCCCTACGGCAACACCGTGGAGACCTGGACCATGACCGGCGCGGACTTCCTCGCAGCGCTCGAGCACTCGCTACAAATTAGCGACGATTGCAACGACAGCTACGAGCTTCAGCAGGCTTATGTGGCGGCCGGTCACACCGAGCAGGAGGCGCAAGACAAGTACAAGTGGCGCGATGACTCTGGCAGCGTTCTCTCCTTTGGCGGCATCAACGTGACGATTGATTGGACGCAGCCCGAAGGCAAGCGCATTGTGAGTGCCACACTCACCAAAGACGGCAGCACGCTCGATCCCACCAAGACCTATACCGTCGCCACCAACAACTACATCATCACCAACACGACCGACTTCCCCACCTTCGCAAACGCCACCAAGTACACCGAGTGGGGCACGTGCGAGGCGGCGCTGAGGGCGCTGATTGGGCAGAACGGCTGGGAGAGCAAGATGGCCGGGCTCGCCGGCACCATCAGCTTTGGCTCCGCTGCCGTGGACCCCACGCCCACACCGGCCCCGACGCCTAAGCCCTCGCCTAAGACGGACACGGCGACCACGAAGGTTATCACCAAGAAGACGACCGGTAAGCTCGCCGCAACGGGAGACCGCACGCTGGCAGTAGTTGGCGCATGCCTTATCGGCGGCATCATCGTCATCATGCTCGGCATTATCTGGAAGCGTCGACGCTAAGCTACACCGCCGGGCCTTGCAGCCCCACCGCGTAAACTTTATATCGAGCACAGAAGCCCGTCCGAATTTGATCGGACGGGCTTCTTGGTGGGTATCATGGTTGGACGATCATAAGGAGGTTTTCCCTACATGGATTTGTTTGAGCCGATTCTTCATTTCTTTGAGCAACGGTGGGTCCACAACATCATCTGGGCCGTCATCTTGGCGATAGGCACCGCCGTCGCCGCCAAGGTCGTATCCAAGACCCTGAATCATCTGCTTAACCGAGACGATAACCCGCTTCCGGCATCGAGTATCTTCATCAACATCGCGCGCGCCGTCATTTGGATGATCGGCGGCAGCTTTATCCTCGACAACTGCTTTGGCATTAACGCAAACGCGCTCGTCGCCGCTCTTGGCGTCGGCGGCATCGCCATCTCGCTCGGCTTTCAGGACACGCTGTCAAACCTTATCGGCGGCATGCAAGTGACCTTTATGGGCATCATCAAACCCGGCGACAATATCGAGGTCGGCGGCGTATCCGGCGTGGTCCAAGACATCACTTGGCGCCATACAACGATTGAGGATGCCTGTGGACAGACCATCATTGTGCCCAACTCCAACATCTCCAAGAACACGCTCGTGCATTTGATGCCCTTTGGGCGCGTGGCCGTGCCCGTTGCCGTAAAGGACACGTCTAAGTGGGCTTCCCTTGACGTGCTGGCAGACGAGCTCACGAGCGCAACCAAAACGGCCGTCTCGCCCATCTCGGGCTTTGACAAGGAGCCCTACGTACTCTTTAGCGAAATCGGCGACTTTGGCATCAAAGGAAAGATCATCTTTATCGTCAGCGACGACAGCACTACTTTCACGGCAGCCGACGCCTGCATCCGCGCCATCGCCCCCATCATCGCCTAAACCACCGCAAAGGGGACAGGCATCTTTGTAGTGGTTTTCATTCGTGGTACCATGGTTCATATCGTTGTTTAAACGACTAAGGGAGTAGACACCATGGAAGAGGCCTATCGTCAAGCACGCAAGCGCGGCGAGCAGGGACGCCGTCGCGCCATCAGCCAAAGCGAGCATCCATACCTTACGGACCTCGATAGCTTGGTTGCTCAGCTCCCCTTAGGTCAGCGAGAGAATGTCGGCCTGCGGGATATTCCGCTCGAAATGGTCGTCGGCACGGTCACCAAAGGCCGTCAGTCCGCCTTTTCGTGTAACTTTATGCCCCTGCTTCCGTTTAGCACCGAGTTCGCCCGCAAGTGGTCCAACCTCTACGACATCCAGGTAACCGAGGGCTATCGCGACCCCATCATCGTCACCGAGTTCATGCATCGGTTCTATGTCCAGGAAGGCAACAAACGCGTCAGTGTCCTCAAATTCCTGGACGCTCCAACGGTTTCGGCCAGGGTCACCCGTCTCTACCCCAGCACATGTGATTCCGTCGAAAGCCGCCTGTACGGCGAATTCTGCGCGTTTTGGCGCGTCTGCCCCCTATACGAGATCGACTTCTCGCGTGAGGGAAGCTACGAAACGCTCGCCAAGATGCTCGGTCAGAACGTTATCGAAAAATGGCCGCAGAAAAAGGTCGACTACCTGCGCCACACCTTCCTGCTCTTTAAGCGCGCCTACCTTCGCGCAGGCGGCGACCACCTGGACATTACGCCTGCCGACGCCATGCTCGTGTACCTCAATGTGTACAACCAGGACCGCCTGCTGGATACGCCGACGGATATCGTCGTAAACCGCCTGTGCAAGATTTGGCGCGAGCTGGTCATTGCCGGCAAAAATGACGAGGACAAGGTCGATCTTGTCGAAGCACCGAGCGTCGACGAGGAGGAGACGCCCGCCAAGTCCACCTCTGGCGTGCTCAACTTCTTTATGGGCAAGACCGTCTACTCGACGGCCAACCCCCTGCGCATCGCCTTTATCCATGAGTTCCCCTGTGCGACGTCGAGCTGGGACAGCCTGCACGACCAAGGGCGTCAGTATCTCGATGAGCACTTTGGCGGTATCGTGCGCACCGAGGCGTTCGAGGACTGTCACGATCCGGATGTGTTCTACGCCGCCGTGGAAACGGCTGTCAAACATGGAGCAAACGTCATCTTCTCGACCTCGCACCGCCTGATGGAATACACGCTCAGGGCTGCCGTTGAGTATCCCCGGGTTCGGTTCCTCAACTGCTCTATCGGCCTTCCCCATCAAAGCGTCCGTTCGTACTTTGGCAAGATGTACGAGGCCAAGTTTCTGCTGGGCGCCCTTGCGGCCAGCATGGCGGACAACCACCGCATCGGTTACCACGCGTCGGTCTTCGCCTCGGGCGCACTCAGCGAGATCAACGCCTTTGCGATTGGCGCCTCGCTGCTCGACCCGCGCGCGCAGGTCATCCTCACCTGGGGCGATGTTCCCGCCGGTGGTCTTGCCGAAGCCATGTGCCGCGAAGGCGTAAGCGTCATGACCGGCGCTGACATGTCAAAGTCGCTCGAAGACCCAACGGCCTACGGGCTTCACCGCTTGGTCGACGGCAAAGTCACCGGCATCGCCATGCCCGTATGGAACTGGGGCCGTTACTACGAGCTCATCGTTCGCAGCCTTCTTCACGGCACGTGGGACGAGACCAGCGACGACAACCAAGTGCGCGCTGTCAACTACTGGTATGGCATGAGCTCCGGCGTTATCGACATCCGTTACGCTCCGGGCCTACCCTACCAAACGCGCAAACTCGTGCAGTTGCTCCGCAACGGCATTGTTGTGGGATCCATCAACCCCTTTGGCGGCGAGCTCCACAGCCAGAACGGCGTGGTACAGATCGAAGGCTTCCCTCCGCTGCCGAGCACGCAGATTGTCGAGATGAATTGGCTGGCGGACAACGTGGTAGGCACCATTCCGCAGCTCGACGATGAGCCGAAAGTCCCTGCCCTATGAAAATCCTTGCCATAGCCGATACCGAAGAACGATGCCTTTGGGAGTGCTTTCGCAAGGAACGCTTTGAGGGAGTCGACCTGATTTTGTCCGCCGGCGATCTGGACCCGGACTATCTTGAGTTTTTGGTTACGGTCATCAACAAACCGCTCATCTACGTGCGCGGCAATCACGATGACCGCTACGCACGTCATGCACCGGGTGGATGTATCTGCGTAGAGGACAGCGTGTACACGTACCGAGGGATTCGCATTGCGGGCCTTGGCGGGTCCATGCGTTATCGCGACGGCGCCAACATGTACACCGAACGCGAGATGTCCAAGCGCATGCGTAAGCTGTCGCGTAAGGTTAGGATGGTCGGCGGGTGCGACATTCTGCTTACCCATGCACCCGCCGCCGGTATGGGTGATCTGGACGATCTGCCGCATCGAGGATTCGAGTGTTTTAACACAGCACTCGAATCCTGGAATCCCGACTACATGGTGCACGGGCATGTGCACCAAAGCTACGGTTGCGATTTTCAGCGCGAGCGTCAGCATGTGTGTGGAACGACGATCATCAACGCCTGCGGCTATACGCAGTTTGAGCTCGACCAGACGCACTACCCCATCCGCGGCTGGCAAGCAGCTTGGCTCAACTCACAAACCATGCGCCGCGAGCTCAAACGCCACGAAGCCATCGAGTCTTCAACAGCCAGAACACCCTGGTAACCACCATAAAGGGGACACTGTCCCCTTTATGGTGGTTTTGACGCGATAGCAAGAAACCCGGTCCTGCACAAGGCAGAACCGGGTTTCTTTAGCAATGCTTGCTGTACTCAGGCAGTAACTAGCAGTTACTCAGCCAGGAAGTCACGCTGGACAGCGGGATCGACCTTGACGCCAGGGCCCATGGTGGAAGACACGGAGATGGACTTGACGTACTTGCCCTTAGCAGAAGAGGGCTTGACGCGCAGAATCTCGGTGTACAGGGCAGCGTAGTTCTCGACGAGCTGCTGCTCAGAGAAGGACTTCTTGCCCAGGGGCACGTGGCAGATGCCGTAGCGGTCGGCGCGGTACTCAACGCGGCCAGCCTTGAGCTCGGAGACCATCTTGGCGACGTCCATGGTCACGGTGCCGAGCTTGGGGTTCGGCATGAGGCCACGGGGACCAAGGATCTTACCGATGCGGCCAACCTTGGCCATCATGTTCGGCGTAGCGATAGCGGCGTCGAAGTTGATCTCGCCCTTCTGAATCTGGGCGACGAGCTCGTCGGAACCGATGATGTCGGCGCCGGCAGCCTCAGCCTCACGGGCCTTCTCGCCCTCGGCGAAGACGGCAACACGAACGGTCTTGCCGGTGCCGTGGGGCAGGGAGATGGAACCACGGATGTTCTGGTCAGCCTTACGAGTATCGATGCCCAGACGGAAGTGAGCCTCGACGGTCTCGTCGAACTTGGCGGTGTCGAGCTCCTTGATGAGCTTGGCAGCCTGAAGGGGGGTGTAGAGCGTGGCGCGGTCGATCTTCTCGGCAGCGGCGTTATAGCTCTTACCATGCTTAGCCATGTGCATTACCTCCTGTGGTTAAACGGGCGTGAGCCCTCCCACATCGTATCGTGTGCCCTATTGCACACATTTAACGGGCGCCCCGGTCGGAGCACCCGCCGTTACCATAAGAAATCGCTACTCAGCGATGGTGACGCCCATGGAACGGGCGGTACCGGCGATGATCTTCTTGGCGGCGTCAATGTCGTTGGCATTGAGGTCCGGCATCTTGATCTCGGCGATCTTGGTGAGCTGCTCCTGGGAGAGCTGACCAACCTTGTCAGCCTGGGGCTTAGCGGAACCAGACTTGAGGTTCAACTCCTTCTTGATAAGGTGAGCCGCCGGCGGGGTCTTGGTGATGAAGGAGAAGGACTTGTCCTCGTAGACAGAGATCTCAACGGGGATGATGTCACCCTTCTTGTCCTGCGTCTCGGCGTTAAAGGCCTGGCAGAACTGCATGATGTTCACGCCAGCAGCGCCCAGGGCGGGGCCGACGGGAGGAGCGGGGTTTGCTGCACCAGCAGGAATCTGGAGCTTAATGACGTTGGCAACCTTCTTCTCAGCCATGGTCATTCCTTTCGAATCACGAGTGTGAAGTACTTGCTATATCGTAAGCACGCACGTGTTAGAAGCACTCCTGAGATGAGCAGTCACAGAAGAAGCACGCTCGCGCGAACGGACGAAAACTTAAGCGATGACAGCGACCTGGTTAAAGTCGAGCTCGACCGGCGTCTCGCGGCCAAAGATCATCAGCGTGACCTTGAGCTTGCCAGCCTCGGTGTTAACCTCGGAGACCTTGCCATCAAAGTCGGTAAGCGGGCCATCGGTGACGCGGACGGACGTACCGACCTCAATATCAACCGAGGTGCGCTTGGGCGAATCGCCCTTACCGGGACGACGAGTCATCTTGTTGTACTCGTCGCGGGAAAGCGGAGCGGGCTTGCCGTTGCCGCCTAGGAAACCGGTGACGCCAGGCGTGTTACGAACACACGTCCAAGCATCGTCATCCATCTCCATGCGGACCAGGACATAACCCGGGAAGATCTTGGAATCCTTGGTCTCACGCTTGCCACCCTCTTTAATCTCGGTGACGCGCTCCATAGGAATCTCGATATCAAAGATACGGTCCTGCATGCCCATAGTCTCGATGCGATGCTCGAGATCGGACTTAACGCGGTTCTCGTATCCAGAGTAAGTGTGAACGACGTACCAACGCTTAGACATGGTTTAGCCCCTCAATCCAGAGAACAGAGCAAGAGCCTCGCCAAAGCCAGCATCGAGCAGAGCGATGACGACGCCGACGACGATCAGAGAAGCGCAGACGACGACCGAGTAGTTCACGAGCTCCTTCTTATCGGGCCACGTGACACGCTTCATCTCGGACTTGACCGAAGCGAAATACTTCTTGGTGCGGGCGAAGAAACCAGGCTTCTCGTTCTTCTTGGACTTCGCAGCCTTCTCGTTCTTCTTGGCAACGGCCTTCTTGGCCTCAACCTTGGAGTTGGCGGCAGCTTTGTTGGCAGGTGCCGGCTGCTGAGCCTTCTTCTTGTTCTTCTTGTTGGCCATTTGGGTTACCTCCGCGCAATGCGCTTATACATGAGTAAACCGTAAGCCCCCAAGTGGGAGCTTACGGAATAATGACTGGCACGCCAGGAAGGACTCGAACCCTCAACACTCGGTTTTGGAGACCGATGCTCTACCAATTGAACTACTGGCGTATGTGACTAGAGACTAGCGAGTCTCTTTGTGCAGCGTGTGGTGACGGCACCAGGGGCAATACTTCTTGATCTCCATACGATCAGGCATGGTCGACTTGTTCTTGGTGGTCGTATAGTTGCGGCGCTTACACTCAGTGCACGCAAGAGTAACTAGAGTACGCATGTATCCTGAACCTTTCATTTCCGCCCCGTACGGGCACGAGTTGTTACTTTATCAGCTCCACGTAAGTGCTGTCAATGAAAACCTCGAGTCAATTGGTTCTCGGTGGATCCATTCATATTTGGAACACATCAATGAAGCCATCGAGAGCTAATCGACGGTGCATCCAGGACCATTATCGATCCTCTCGACACCAGCAACGGCTCAATATCCATTGCAGAAAAGAACCCGGCACCCATATAAGTGCCGGGTTCTCTAAGTCAGCTATATCAAAGAGCTAATTTACTCAATGATCGTGGAGACGATGCCCGAACCGACGGTGTGGCCACCCTCGCGGATAGCGAAGCGCAGGCCCTCCTCCATGGCGATCGGGTGGATGAGGTCGCCCTCGATGGTGATGTGGTCACCAGGCATAGCCATCTCGGTGCCCTCGGGGAGCTTGACCGTACCGGTAACGTCGGTGGTACGGAAGTAGAACTGAGGACGATAACCATCGAAGAACGGGGTGTGACGGCCGCCCTCCTCCTTGGTCAGAACGTAGATCTCGCCGGTGAACTTGGTGTGCGGGGTAACCGAACCGGGCTTGCAGAGAACCTGGCCGCGCTCGATGTCCTCACGCTTGATGCCGCGGAGCAGCAGACCGACGTTGTCGCCAGCCTCGCAGAAGTCCATGGACTTACGGAACATCTCGATACCGGTAACGACGGTGTTCTGGGTATCCTTGATGCCGACGATCTCGACGGGCTCGTTGAGCTTGAGCTCACCGCGCTCGACACGGCCAGTAGCAACGGTACCACGGCCGGAGATGGTCATAACGTCCTCAACGGCCATCAGGAACGGGAGGTCGTTGTTACGAGCAGGCGTCGGGATGTACTCGTCGACGGCCTTCATGAGCTCGCGAATGGCGTCCATCCACTTGGCGTCGCCCTCGAGAGCGCCCAGAGCGGAGCCACGGATGACGGGGATGTCGTCGCCGGGGAAATCGTACTCGGAGAGGAGCTCACGGGTCTCCATCTCGACGAGGTCGATGAGCTCGTCATCGTCGACCATGTCGCACTTGTTCAGGAAGACGACGATGTAGGGAACGCCGACCTGACGGGCGAGCAGGATGTGCTCGCGGGTCTGAGCCATGGGGCCGTCGGTAGCAGCGATGACCAGGATAGCGCCGTCCATCTGAGCAGCGCCGGAGATCATGTTCTTGACGTAGTCAGCGTGGCCCGGGCAGTCAACGTGAGCGTAGTGACGGGCAGCGGTCTCGTACTCAACGTGGGAGACGGAAATCGTAATGCCGCGCTCGCGCTCCTCGGGAGCCTTGTCGATGTTCTCGAACGCAGTGAAGTCAGCCTTGCAGCCCTCGGTCTCGGAGAGAACCTTGGTGATGGCAGCGGTCAGCGTGGTCTTGCCGTGGTCGACGTGACCAATGGTGCCGATGTTAACATGCGGCTTAGTGCGCTCAAACTTCTCTTTGGCCATAAAGCCCTCCTCTTAACAGGTCGTCCCCGGACGGGACTTTGCCTTTATACCATAGTGGCCTCTCAACATACTATTGAGAAGCCACCGTGTTACCTATGGTAGCGGTGACTGGATTCGAACCAGTGACGCCACGGGTATGAACCGTGTGCTCTAACCAACTGAGCTACACCGCCGGATGGAGCCTGCAACCAGACTTGAACTGGTGACCTCTTCGTTACCAACGAAGTGCTCTACCGACTGAGCTATACAGGCACTTGACGGGTGGGAGCTATAGGATTCGAACCTATGTAGGCAGAGCCAACGGGTTTACAGCCCGTCCCCATTAACCACTCGGGCAAACTCCCAATCGTTCAAGTATCCGCAGGTCCTTTGGTCTTTTGGACCGCCGCCCCCGCGAACGAAGAAGATAATACGATGCCACCTTGGGGGCTGTCAACGAAAACCTCTAGATACACGGTGCCGGGCGTATCTATATAGCCGTGACCTGCGGTTTTATTGAGTTTGGATATGAAGGACAGTGGTTTTGGATACTGAGGTGACGTTTCCCGAGGTAACACTTTTGTGTAGTGGAGTAAGCCTGCAGAATATTACTTCGATAACGACTCATTTGCACCTATATATAGGTCGAGACCGGGCTTCCCAGACAGAATCGAGCGTGGATAATCTCCCACTTTTGGCGTGGCTTCGAGTCCAAAGTGGGAGATTATCCACCCTCGTATGTCCGGAAATCCTCACTCGACCAGGATGACTGGGGCCGGTCCGGCCTTTGTCTCGATCTGTAACAGTAAGAGGGTTATTCCTCCCCTATCTGTTACAGATCGAGATGTTTCGCAGAAACCCCCGCTTACGTCTCATTCTGTAACAGTAAGAACGGTTTTCAGCCTCTTCGTGTTACGGATCGAGATGTTATCGGCCTTCCCTTGGCAATGTTTCGATCTGTAACTATAAGGAGGGTCTTCAGCCCACTCGTGTTACGGATCGAGACAAACCTGAAGCTTGGTTGGCGCCAAACACGCTGACTTATCGACATAAATAGAAACGGGCCCTGTCCCACAAGGAAACAGAGCCCGAAACTCTCATGGAGCCAGTGACAGGAATCGAACCTGCAACCCACTGATTACAAATCAGTTGCGCTACCGTTGCGCCACACTGGCACACTTGGCGCTTTCACGCGAAGCGAGTTAAGAATAAAGGAATTGCGGACGGGGCGCAACAGGCCGCACGGCGTTATACAAATATGCAAAATCCAGCAACAACGCGTACCAGGCCCGTTCATTTCTGTCAGTGCGCCCTCAATCTTAAAACCATTCGCCAGAACGAATAGTTTTAATTACAATTGCTATATATAAAACTATTCGTTCTGGCGAAGGGTTTCGCGATGCTTACTACCAAAGAAGCCGCCGAGCTGCTCGGCATCACTCCGCGCAGGGTGCAGGAGCTCATAAAAAACGGAGCACTTGAGGCCCGCAAGGCTTCTGGTGTATGGCTCATCGACAAAGACAGCGTCGACACGCGACTCCGCTCTGTGACCAAAACGGGGGGACGTCCCCGCCGCGGCCACGGTAAGAGCGAGATCGCGTTCACCCTCATGAACCGCACGTACGAAGTCGCTCAGCTGGTCTACAGTACATCGCGAAAAGACTTTACCCACATCGGTGCCGACATCGATTACGCCCACGCCCCTATTGGAGTATTTGGCCCTAATAGCCCCATATCGCTAGACTCCTTCCGCATCTGGTGGCGCGGCCGCGGTATCCCGCTCGCACGCATTGGGCTAGCCTCCCTGCTTGCAGAAGCCGCAGTCGATGTTCCCGATGAACTCGTCCAGCGAAATCTCGGCCTCTCCTTATCCGACCAGTATTGGATTAGGCCCCAAGGTTCCGGTCTCACCTGGGAGGATATCAACTTCTTCAATAACGCCTTTGATGACGTCTCGCTGTCCATTGCACCCTTTGCCCCAGAGGGAAAAGCGGCTGCCGCAAAGCCCGATAACACCTCGGACGGCAATCTTCAAAAGTACTGGACGTGCGAGGGCGAACGTCGAATTCTGCATAAGGCAGGAGCGCACCTGGACCAGGAACCTTATAACGAGCTGGTGGCGACCGCGCTCCACCGTCGCATCCTAAACGCCTGCGATTATGTGCCTTACTCGCTCGAGGGCACGGGCACTTCCGCCCTGAGCACATGCGATGTCTTCTTAACTGATGAAGAAGAGTATGTCCCTGCGTTCTATGTAAACCAGCACGCAAACGCAGATGAACGGCTAACCGACTACGAGCGATATGTAGCAAACTGCGAGGAGCTCGGGGTGACAGGCGTCAAGGATGCCCTTGACCGCATGATCGTATGTGACGACATCATTGCCAACTACGATCGTCATTGGCGCAACTTCGGCCTCGTGCGAAACGTAAACACGCAAGCTTGCAGACCTGCCCCCATCTTCGATTCGGGCTCATCGCTCTGGTGCAACATATCACTAGAGGAGCTTAGGGCGGGAGAGCACAGTTTTACCAGCGCACAATTTCATTCAAGCCCCGCCAAACAAATGTTGCTCGTCGAGGACATGGGCTGGTTTGACTGCGACAAACTCGAAGGCTTCGTTGACGAGGCAATCGAGATTCTGTCTAAAAACGATGCTCTAGCAGCGAGACTACCTTATCTAAAAGAGGCGCTAACGTGGCGCCTCGAAAGAATGATCGACATCGCTGAATGGAGTTAGCAAGGCAGCATTGCCCCGCCAACTCCCCTACCGTCCGCGCAACGCCTTGAGCTTGGCCAGGGTATCGGGGCTCAGGCGGCTGCCCAGAGTCATCTTGATCTGCGGAGCTTCCTCTGCCTCGTGAACGTCGTTATCGATCTGTTTGATCTCGTCCACCAGCATACGGCTCGAGATGCGCGTGACGCCCTTGCCCATGACGACGGCCTGTATTGTGCCGTCACTCGATACCACGGAGCACGCGCGGCCTTCCTCGCGCGCCTCGATGCAGAGCTTCTGCACCACGGTATCGGCAGAGACGCCCGTCGGTGAGAACTCGATACGCACGCCGCGGGCCGGCAGGTTGGGGCGCTCGCTGGAGATATTGCCCGCGCCGTCGAACACGACTACGGCCTCGTAGCGGCCCTGGGCAAACGCCGCCACGTCGTTGATGAGCGCAGTGCGCGCCATATCGTGGACGTCACTGGAATACGGATCGTCGGAATGGTCGTACACGAGCTTTTCGTAGCGCGGCGTGCAGTGGATCACGTTGTAACCGTCGACCACCAGCAGCTCGGGCTTATTGGAGTGCACCGTCGAGACTGGGTCGGCGATGGCCTGCGCAAACGCATTGCCGCCCACGCCATAGGTCGCGGCCGAAACAATCGGCTTGGCCGAGCCCTCGCCAAAGCGCTTGGCCTTGGACTTGGCGCGGTTCTTCTTGGACATGCGCTACTCCTCCCCCATGAGCTCGCCGGCATTGCGGCGCAGCCATTCAAAGCACAGCGCCGTGGTCGCCTGGGCAACATTGAGGCTCTCGGTCATGCCGCGCTGGGGAAGCTTGGTCAAAAAGTCGCACTTCTCGAGCACCAGGCGCGAGATGCCGTCGCCCTCGGATCCCATGACGAGCGCAACGCGGCCCTCGAAGGGAGCGTCCCAGCAGCTGCCCTCGGCGTGCTCGGAGGCGCCACCCACCCAAAAGCCAGCGGCCTTGAGGTCATCGAGCGCACGGGCGATATTGGGAACCTGTGCGATGGGCAGATGCATGACGGCGCCGGCAGAAGTCTTGTAGCTGCCCACGGTCACGCCGGCGGCACGCTTGTTGGCGATGATGACGCCGGCCGCGCCCACAACCTCGGCGGAGCGCACGATGGCGCCAAAGTTGCCGTCGTCAGTCACGTGGTCGAGCACCACGACAAGTGCCGGGCCCTCGCCTGCGCGGTCGAGAATATCGGCGACATCGGCATAGGGGAAGTTGCCAACCTCGAGCGCAATGCCCTGGTGAGCGCCATGGCTCGACAGCGCATCGAGCTGCGCGCGCGGCACATACTTAATGCGGACGCCCGCGGCGTTGAGGTCGTCGACCAGGCGCGACAAGGCAGCATCGCGCTCCCCGCCCTCGGCGATGAGTGCGCACTTGATGGGAAAACCAGTGCGCAGCGCCTCGGCGGCAGCACGACGACCTTCGATAAACTCGCCCTTGGGAGCCTGGACAACGTCGCGGTTGCGATCGCGCTGCGGACGTGCGGCCTGGGTGCGATCGCGCTGGCCCTTGGAAGCGGCAGAGCGATCATTGCGGCGAATCGGACGCGAGCCAGAAGCAGCCTGCTTGCCTCCACGCGATGCACGCTTGCGATTGTCGGCCATAAAGCGGCCTCCTTTAAATACTTTTCAAACAGGACAAAAGAAGCGACCGCTTAAGACGAATAGCTCAAGCGGTCGGTACGGGTTTTCCAAGTGCCCGAGATTGCCGTGAAAGAGGAGCGACGCGTACTTGAGTACGCGAGCGACGGTTTGAACGGCAAGGTCGGGTGCTTGGGAAACCCGCGGGGATTAGAGAGATTTGATACGGGTGCCGGCGGCGGTATCCTCAATGGTGAGGCCCAGGTCCTTGAGCTGGTCGCGGATGGCGTCGGCCAGATCCCAGTTCTTGGCGGCACGGGCCTCGGCGCGGGCCTCGAGAATCTTGGCAGCAGCCTCGTCCACGTCGTCGCCCGTGTAGGCGACCAGGCCGGCGGCAACGCCTAGCAGACCCAGCGGCAGCTCTACCTTGGGCTCGGGGAGCTCAACGCCAAACGTATCGAGCAGCTCGGCCAGCGTGTCGGCGGCGGCAAGCGCGGCGGCCTTGTCGGCAGCATCGCCCGCCTGCTCCAGGTACTGGTTGCACTCGGTCACAAAGCCAAAGACGGCACCCATGGCACCGGCGGTGTTAAAGTCGTCGTCCATGCACTCCTTAAAGGCGGCGCGGGTCTCGGCGGCCTTGGCGGCAAACGCCTCGGCGGCAGCCGCATCGGCATCGGCCGTCGCATGGTTCGCGGCCCAACGCAGGTTCTCGACCGTACCGGCGATACGCGTGAGCGAGTTCTCGGCACCCTCCAGGCGCTCCCAAGAAAAGTCGAGAGGTGAGCGATAGCTCGTCTGCAGCATCAGCAGGCGCAGGGCGGCAGCGGAGTGCTGCTCGAGGACCTCGGCCAGCGTAAAGAAGTTGCCGAGCGACTTGGACATCTTCTCGCCGTCTACCAGCAGCATGCCCGTGTGCATCCAGGTGTTGGAGAAGCCCTGGTGCCAGGCGCAGGTGGCCTGGGCGCACTCGTTCTCATGATGAGGGAAGGCAAGGTCGGAGCCACCGCCGTGGATGTCAATCGGGGTGCCCAGGTAGCGGTGCACCATGGCGGCGCACTCGGTGTGCCAACCGGGACGCCCCTCGCCCCAGGGGCTCGGCCAGCTGGGCTCGCCGGGCTTGGCGGCCTTCCACAGGGCAAAGTCGAGCGGGTCGTTCTTGTCCTCGTTCTCCTCGATGCGCGCGCCAACCATAAGGTCGTCGATGTTGCGGCCCGAGACCTGACCATAGTTGGGATCGCTGCGCACGGCAAAGTACACGTCGCCGTTATCGGCGGCGTAGGCGTGGCCCTGCTCGATGAGCGTCTTGATCATGGCGATCATGGGGCCGATCTCCTTGGTGGCGCGAGGACGCACATCGGGATCGAGCACGTTGGCGGCGCGCATAACGCCGATAAACTTGTCAGAGAACTCCGTCGCAACCTCGGCGGCGGTACGGCCCTGCTCGTTGGCGCGCTTGATGATCTTGTCATCGACATCGGTGAGGTTCTGGGCAAACGTGACCTCGTAGCCGCTCGCGATGAGCCAGCGACGAATCACGTCAAAGCTGATGAACGTGCGGGCATTGCCGATGTGGATGTTGTCGTAGACCGTGGGGCCGCACACGTACATGCGGACCTTGCCGGACTCGATGGGCTGGAACTCTTCCTTTTTATGGGTAGCGCTGTTATAGATACGCATTCGTTACTCCTTAACGGTTTTCTGTAGCAGGCAGACGGCCCAGGCGCCGATTCCCTCGCCCTGGCCTTCCCAACCGAGCTTTTCGGTCGTAGTGGCGGCGACGCCCACGTTTTCGACGTCAACGCCCAGGGCATGGGCAAGGTTGGCGCGCATGGCATCGCGGTGCGGGGTGATCTTGGGTTGTTGACAGGCAATGGTGCAATCGGCATCGACAAACTCGAAGCCCAGCTCGCGCGCATAGCCCATCACGCGAGCGAGCAGCACCATCGAATCAGCACCCTCATAGGCGGGGTCGGTATCGGGGAATAGCTTGCCGATGTCTCCCCCGCGGCAGGCGCCCAGAATGGCGTCGGCCAAGGCGTGCGCGAGCACATCGGCATCCGAGTGGCCCAGCAGGCCGCGCTCGTAGGGAATGTCGACACCGCCGATGATACATCGACGCCCCTCCACCAGACGGTGGACGTCGTAGCCATGGCCAATGCGCAGGTTACTGAACATGGGGAAGGTCCTCTCCCTCGGCCATGCGGCCAAGCAGAATCGCGGTTACGGGACGCAGGTCCTCGGGCACCGTCACCTTAAGGTTATCGCGCGGGCTCTGGACGCAGCGGACGCGCCCACCCATGCGCTCGACCAGCGACGAATCATCGGTGCCGATAAAGCCCTCGGCAATGGCTGCAGCATGGGCGCGCTTCATAGCATCGACGCTAAAGATCTGCGGCGTCTGCGCTGCCCAGTAGAGCTCACGCGGCGGCGTCTCGACGATATTGTCGCCATCGACGATCTTGAGCGTGTCGATCGCGGGCTGGCCGCACACGACACCGTCGAGCGAGCGGTCGCTCACGAGCACGTCGATAGCGTGGTCGATGGCCTCGGTCGTAATGAGCGGACGGGCGCCGTCGTGGATAGCGACATATTCGAAACCCGCCGGCACCGCGTGCACGCCGGCGCGGGTGGAATCCTGACGAGTATCGCCGGCATCGGCAAAGCTGATGGGCGTGTCATAGTCAAACGGGTCGATAGCCAAGCGGCGCATCTCGGCACGGCGCTCGGCAGGGCAAACCACGACGATATGGCCGACCTTGTCGCTACGATCGAACGCGCGGATGGACCAGCTCATGAGCGGACGGCCCGCCACGTTAACGAGCTGCTTGCCGCCGGGATTTCCAAAGCGCTGGCCACTGCCGCCGGCAACGACCACGGCGCATACGGGCGCCATTATGCGTTCCCCTGTTTGGTGCCCTTCATGCGGTACAGCGAGTCCGCAAGAATGGCAGGGTTGTTGACGCCAAAGTCGCCCAAGCGCTCCGGATCCTCGCTGATGTCATCCATGAGCTCCTGCAGCGAGCCGTACTCGTCGACGATCTTCTCGGCCACGCCGTCGCGCACGACGGACACGCGCGAAAGCGTGCGCAGGCCCAGCGGCGTCATGACGGAGTCCTCGTCCAAGTCGTCATAGCCCAGAACTGCCGCCACGTGCTGCGGGTCGGACAGGTCCTTAGGCGTCATACGGGCAAGCTCAGCGCGAATCTTCTCGGCGTTGGCCTCAGAGGAATCGCTTGCGTAGTCGCGGATCATCAAGTCGTATTCGGTATCCATGCTGGAGCCCGCGAGCTGCTCGAGCTGCATCTGCACGAGCTTGCCCTGGTTACCCAGCTTGACGATGCAATCCTTAAGCTCGGTCTTTGCCTGTTGCATGATCTCGAAACTCGAGAAGATGCCGGTGATGTCGGCGAGCGTGACGTAGTCGTCGAGCTCAAGGGCCGTCAGGCGCAGCAGGGAGCGATCGAGCGACTGACGGGTAGTCTGGAGCGTGGCGACGAGCTGGTTGACCGAGCTCATGATGGTGGTGACGGGCTGGATCTCGTAGCTCTTGCCGTGGACGTACACGTTGACGACGGCACGACGAGCCGAAACCGAGATCACGATGGCGTCGGTGAGCACCGACATGCGAGCGGCAGTACGGTGACGCATGCCCGTCTCACTCGTGGCGAGCGAGGGATCGGGATTGAGGTGGAAGTTGGCGCGCAGGATCTGGGTGAGGTCGCCATCGATAACGATAGCGCCGTCCATCTTGGAAAGCTCGAACAGGCGGTTCGAGGTAAACGAAATGTTGAGCGGGAAGCCGTCGTTACCAGCAGCGAGCACGTTTTCGGTGTCGCCGACGCAGATAAGGGCGCCAAGGTGACCGGCAATGATCATGTCGAGGGCGGTGCGGATCGGCTGACCAGGTGCCGTCAGGCGGATGGCCTGTTCCATACGCTTTTGCAGCTCGTTCTTATCCAAGGCATCGCTCCCATCGTATACGCTCCATAAACGCTAAATAGTTTCTCACGGTTTGTCCCTGCGGCGCTTGCGAAATCCGATGCTTACAGAATGAGCGAACACAGCTGAGAGCCCAACCCAAATCAGCTGTTCATGTGGTAGCATCGGGATTCGCATAAATGAGGGAGTAGTCGCGTGATCGGGTTCGCCTCCGGTGGCGCGGCAAGTCAACACACTGGCCGATGCGGCCTGGCTTGCCTTAATGAACGAGACTCGTGGCTGTGCGCGCAACGCGTACGCCACGGGTCTTTTTTGTTACTCCCCCAAGAGGTACACGCGGACCCGCCCGCAGAGAGGGAGCCAGACTATGGGACTCGCAGAGCTTGTGTTGCTCGCTATCGGCCTTTCTGTGGACGCTTTTGCCGTATCCATCTGCAAGGGCCTTGGCATGAAAAGGATCAACCTTAAGGTCGCCGTGATACTCGGCCTGTTCTTTGGCGGTTTCCAGGCCGGCATGCCCGTAATTGGGTGGGCCCTTGGTAGCCAGTTCATGGGCATCATCAGCCCCATCGACCACTGGATCGCCTTTATCCTGCTCGCCTTTATCGGCGGCAAGATGCTGTGGGAAGCCTTTACTGAGGACGAGAACGAAGGCGACGGCAAGGATGCCGAAAAGATCGACCTGGGCGAATATCTAATCCTTGCCATCGCCACCTCGATTGACGCGCTTGCCGTGGGCATCTCGTTTGCCGCGCTCTCGGTCGATATCGTTCCCGCCGTGTCGCTCATTGGCATCACGACCTTTGTCTTCTCCGTTGCCGGCGTAGCGATCGGCCACACCTTTGGCGCGCGCTACGAAAAGCCCGCCACCATCGTGGGTGGCGTCGTGCTCGTCCTCATCGGCCTCAAGATTTTGCTGGAGCATCTGGGGATTTTGGCGCTGTAAAACACCCTTCAAAACTAAACGTCCGGATGAGGCCTCATGCAGAGTTTTGCATGAGGCCTTTTCATGCAGACTTTTGCATGTCATACTATGATGCAAAAGTCTGCACGTTAGGAGATCGCCGTGGATACCCTTCCCATCACCACACCGCGCCAAGCTGGCATCTACGTGCGCCAGGCACGCGAGGCTCAGGGTCTCACCCGTGCCGCCCTCGCTAATAAGGCCGGTGTTTCGGAGCGCCTGCTCGCATCGCTCGAGCTGGGAGATGCCACGGGCATTCGGCTCGACAAGCTGTTGACCGTCTTTAACGCACTCGGCATAGGTCTCTTTGCGCAAAGCGATAACGACTCCATCGCATCGCCCTCCGAACATCCGATGACGATAGCGGACCTCCCTATCGCGAACTCGAATGCCCTGCCAAAGCCAAGCGTAGGCAGACGACCCGCTCGACAAGGAACGCCAGCTTTCTATGGTGCCTTGCTGGCCCAAATCGCAGCCGAGCAAGGCCTTTCCGGCACTTCAGACCTCTCCTTTGGCTGTAAGGTTGTGAAATAAATGGCAGAAATGGAGCTTGCGACCCTCATTTGTGGCGAAATCGCCGGCACTCTCCGGCAAGACGAGCATGGACTCTGCAGCTTTGTATACGCCCCAACCTATCGCGGAGCACCGCTATCGTTAACAATGCCGCTTTCCAATCGCACATATGGCCATAACATCGTCCGTCCGTTCCTATTTGGCCTTTTGCCCGACAGCCAAGAGCAGCGTCGCGCTATTGCCGCCGAGCATGACGTTGCATCCAACAACCCCGTCGCCCTCTTGTGCCATATCGGTCTTGACTGCGCGGGGGCCGTTCAGTTTTGTCGAGCCGATCAATTAGATGCCGCCCACGGCAGGGTCTCAGCATACCGCCCGCTTACCAATTCTCAAATCGCTCACAAGCTCAAAGCAATTCGCGATGACGAAAGAGAGACATGGATGGGCTCCAACGAAAGCTGGTCCCTGGGCGGCAACCAAGGCAAATTTGCACTAGCTTGGCATGATGGACAATGGTGCGAATGTCTAGGGTCATCCCCCACTACCCATATCTTCAAAAATGGTGTCGTTGGGTTCAAACATCAGGCCTTAAACGAATTCGTCTGCATGAAAACAGCCCGGCGTGTTGGCATTCCAACTGCCAACGTCTCCTATTGCACATTTGAAGACGAAGCTGCGCTCGTCGTTGAACGGTACGACAGAATGGTCAATAGCAGCGGAAATATCGAAAGGCTGCATCAGGAGGACTTTTGCCAGGCACTCGGTGTATTGCCAACCCAGAAATACACCGCCGACGGAGGACCAACTACACGAGACATCCAAGAACGACTGATTAACACAGTCCCCCACCACATGAATCTTGTGCTTTTTACCTATATGTTGTTCTATAACGCCATTATCGGAGCGCCTGACGCACACGCTAAAAACTACTCGCTCATCCTAGGCAAAGGCACAAACGCGGCGCTCGCACCCATGTACGATGTCGCATCGGGCTTAGCATACGAACGTATGCGGCGAAAAGCGCGCCTTGCCATGAGCGTTGGCGGCGAAAATCGTGTGGGGCGCATCGGTCCAGGCGCTATCCGCCGATACCACGGTATGGGAGACCCCGCGCTAGAGGCGACGCTCACCGATGCCGGGCTATCCGAGAAGTTTTGCTTTGCAACCATGATGGACCTCGCCTACGAGGTGCCCATTTGCATGGAAGAGGTCATGGACGAATACGCCGACCTGCCCGGCATGGCGGACCTGCGCGAGCATATGCTCGGCCCCGTCCGTGAAAACTGCCAGCGCACCCTCGACCTCATCAAGGCGGATATGGGCTAGATGGCCGCAATTTCCCATTTCCCAAAAGAAGAGAGGGGGCACCTGTCGCAAAGACCGGGTGCCCCCTCTCGTAATGTCATTTGCAATCCGCTAGCACGTGGCTCGGACTGCTGCTAGCGCAACCTTTACGCAGCGAGGCGCTTGAGCACGTCGATGAGCAGCTCGTAGAAGCGCTCGGCAGAAGCGAGCTCCATGCTCTCGTCCGGGGTGTGGACATCGGAGAGCGTCGGGCCCACGGCGATGGCGTCCAGACCGTGCAGGGCCTCGGCAAACAGTCCGCACTCAAGGCCGGCGTGAATGGACTCGATGCGCAGCTCGGAGCCAAAGAGCTCGCGATAGCTCTCGACAAAGACGTCGCGGACCGGCGAATGCTCGGCATAGCTCCAGCCGGGATACTCAAACTCAAACTTGGCGTCGAAGCCCAGGACATCGGCCAGCGTCTGCAGGCGGTCCTTGAACTCGTTCTGCAGCGAGGTGATCGAGGAGCGCGGGGACAGCATGATCTTGACCTCATCGTCAGAAGTGGCAACCACACCGATGTTGGAGGAAACCTCGACGGAGCCGTCGGTGGCGACGTTGCGGCGAATTACGCCGTTAGGGGCAAGACGCAGAGCGCGGATGAGGGCAAGCGCGGACTTCTCATCCATGGCCTCGACCTCGGCGTTGTCGGCAATCTCGACCGTGCAGGTAAAGCCGGGGTCGAAGACCTCGAGCTCGGCAGTGACGTCGGCGATGATACCCTTTGCAATCTGGGCCGCGGCCTCGGCGGCAGCGTGGTCGGCGTAGACCAGAACAGCCTTGCACTCACGGTTGATGGCGTTGTCCTTGGTACCGCCGTTAAAGCTAACGATGGCGGGCTCGCCGGCAACCATCAGGCGGTCGATGATGCGGGCCATGATGAGGTTGCCGTTGCCGCGCTCCAGGTGGATATCGCTGCCGGAGTGACCGCCCAGCAGGCCGGAGATGTCGAGCGTGAGGGTGCTACCGGTCTTGTGCTCGCGCACGATCGGGCAGGTGTAGGTAACGACGACGCCGCCGGCGCAGCTGACGGTGGCGACGCCCTCTTCCTCGGAGTCAAGGTTAATCATGGTGCGGGCACTAATCTGGGACTTGTCGAGCGTCTCGGCGCCGACCAGGCCAGTCTCCTCGTCGGTGGTGAATACGCACTCGAGGGCCGGATGGGCAATCGAATCGTCGTTGAGCACGGTAAGCATAAGCGCGACGGCGATACCGTTGTCAGCGCCCAGAGTGGTACCGTTAGCGGTGAGGACGCCGTCCTTGACGACCAGGTCGATACCATCGGTCGTAAAGTCGTGCTCAACGGAGCCCAACTTGTCGCACACCATATCGATGTGGCCCTGCAGCATCACGGTCGGGGCATTCTCGGCACCGGCAGATGCGGGCTTGCGAATGATGACGTTGTAGACCTCGTCCTGGTACACATCGAGACCGCGCTCCTTGGCAAACGCAACCAGGAAATCGCTGATGCCCTTCTCGTTGCCAGACCCACGGGGGATCGCGCTGACCTCCTCAAAGAAATGGAACAGCTGGGCGGGCTCGTAGCCGGTAATCTTGTAGTCCATGGTGCCTCCTTGGCGCAACTGGTTAGACAGTAAGACATGCGCCTTGTATATTCCCAGACTTCGTTTGCATAAACCAGTCGAAAACGCCGAGCGCTCTCGCATCATCGGCTAACGGTGGACCGCATAGCGTAACGGTCACAGTTACCGCAGCTCTACAAATCGAGGCGCCCTTGCCGGAACGCCTCGATTGCACAGATCAAATTGTCGCCACGCCCTACAGCGCGCCGGAACCGGCTTGCATCATGCCGCCGGGGCCCGAGCTCACGCCACTGCTCACAGGCGCGGCGTTTCCGGTGTGCGGCGCTGCCGGAGCGGTATCGCCCCCGAGCGCACCTGCCGGACGCGGCGCTGGAATCTCGCCTGTGCCATGGCTAAAGACGAACTTGCCGTCGGCCACGTCGCACAGGACGGTATCGCCCTCGCCCCACTCGCCGGCCAGCAGCTCCTCGGACAGCGGGTCCTCGATGAGCTTTTGGATGGCGCGGCGCAGCGGACGCGCGCCATTGGTGAGGTCAGTGCCCTCGGCCACGATCTTGTCGTAGGCCGCATCGGTGAGCTTGATGTTCATGCCATTAGCGATCAGGCGCTGACGCAGGTCGTCCACCAGCAGGTGCGCGATCTTGGTCAGGTTCTCGCCCGAGAGCTTCTGGAACACCACAATGTCGTCGATACGGTTGAGCAACTCGGGGCGGAACAGGCGCTTGAGCTCGCCCATCGCGCGGCCCTTGATCTCGCTCGACGTGAGACCCTGCTCGCCGGTGGTGCCAAAGCCAACGCTCGCATCCTGCGCGATCTCGCGGGCGCCCACGTTTGACGTCATGATGATCACCGTATTGCGGAAGTCGACCGTCTTGCCCTGGCTATCGGTCAGACGGCCCTCCTCCAACACCTGCAGCAGGATATTGAAGATGTCGGGGTGCGCCTTCTCGATCTCGTCGAACAGCACGACCGAGTACGGGTGACGGCGAACAGCCTTGGTGAGCTGGCCGCCCTCGTCGTGGCCCACATAGCCCGGGGGGCTACCGATGAGCTTGGAGACCTCGAACTCACTGCCAAACTCCGACATATCGAAGCTGATGAGCGCGTCCTTGCTGCCAAAGAGATACTCGGCGAGCGTCTTAGCGAGCTCGGTCTTGCCTGTGCCGGTGGGACCCAGGAAGATAAAGCTGCCGCCGGGACGACGCGGGTCCTTGAGCGGCGAGCGGCTGCGGCGCACGGCCTTGGCGACGGCCTCGACGGCCTCGTCCTGACCGATGATGCGCGTCTTGAGCACGCTTTCGGCCTGCAGCAGGCGGCGGCTCTCGCTCTCGGTGAGCGAGGACACCGGCACGCCCGAGGTCACGGACACGATGTCGGCAATCTGGGAGACATCGATGGTGAGCGGGCTGGCGTCGAGCTCGGCCGTCCAGGCAGCCTTGGCCTCGGCGAGCTCAATCTCGGCAGCCTTTTGCTGCTCGGTGATCTCGGCGGCCTTGTTCATGTCGTCGCTCTCGGTGGCCTCCTGCGCGGCGGCCTTAAGCTCCTCCACGCGATGCTCGGCCTCGCGCACCGGCTCGGGCGCGCGGTTGGCGGCGATGCGGGCGCGGGCGCCGGCCTCGTCAATGAGGTCGATGGCCTTATCGGGCAGGAAGCGATCCTGGATGTAGCGGTCGGAGAGGTTCGCGGCGGCCTCGATAGCACCCTGCGTATAGCGCACATGGTGGTGCTCCTCGTAGCGCGGCTTGAGCGCGGTCAGGATCTTGACCGTGTCCTCGACGCTCGGCTCCTCGACATCGATGGTCTGGAAGCGACGCTCGAAGGCCGGGTCCTTGGTGAGGTACTTGCGGAACTCCTCGGCCGTGGTGGCACCGATGATCTGGAAAGCACCGCGTGCAAGAACGGGCTTGAGCATGGAGCTCGCGTCGATGGAGCCCTCGGCAGAGCCGGCACCGATGATGGTGTGCATCTCGTCAATAAACAGGATGACGTCGTCAGCTTCGGTGGCCTCCTGGATCACGTTCTTGAGGCGCTCCTCAAACTCACCGCGATACTTGGCGCCCGCAACGAGGCCCGGCAGGTCGAGCGTCCAGATGTTCTGGTTCATAAGGTTCTCGGGCACGTTGCCAGCTGCAATCTGCTGAGCCAGACCCTCGACGATGGCCGTCTTGCCCACGCCGGGGTCGCCCAAGATAAGCGGATTGTTCTTGGTGCGACGCGAAAGGATCTCCATCATACGCTGGACTTCCTTTTCGCGACCAATTACAGGGTCGAGCTCGCCGTCGCGCGCCTTCTGCGTAAGGTTGGTGGCGAACTGCTTAAGCGTATCGGTGCCGCTCCCCTTTTGCTGCGATCTC
>CABSMK010000003.1 GCA_902478825.1 uncultured Collinsella sp. | reverse complement strand
ATAAGAGACAGTGAACGAGGCGAGCCACGCCGTGGCGACCGCCGCGAACGCGTAGGCGAAGTAGCGCGCGATGACGAAGGAGAGCGGCATGCCCCCGCGACCTCGCGCCCCGGTCCTCAGAGCTGCCACTTGTACCCCATCCCCCAGACGGTCGCGATCGGATCGGCGCCGGCCTCGGAGAGTTTCCTCCGGGCGCGGCTGACCTGCATGGATATGGCCGCGTCGTCGGCGTCGCTCTCCCAGCCGAGCACCGCCTCGCGGATCTGCGCGCGGCTCATGACCTGCCCGGGGTGGCGGGCGAGGTACTCGCAGATGGCGTACTCGGTGGGCGTGAGCGGCACGCCCTCGCCACCCACGGCGAGGCCGCGCGCCCCGAGGTCGATCCGCACCTCCCCGAAGGAGAGGGTGTGCGAGCGCGGCCGGCGCTCACGGCGTAGATGGGCCGCGACCTTGGCGCGCAGCTCCGCGGCCCCGAAGGGCTTGCGGACGTAGTCGTCGGCGCCCAGGCCGTAGCCGGCCACGGCGTCCTCCTCGGCCACGCGCGCGGTCAGGAAGATGATGGGCCCGTCGAAGTCCGGGCGGATCTGCCGCACGAGCTCGAAGCCGTCGAGCCCCGGCATCATGACGTCGCAGAGCACGAGGTCGAAGCGCGAAAGGTCCATCCCCGGGACCGCCGTCGGGTCCGCTGTCTTGACGACCTCATGGCCGTCGCGGCCGAGGACGCGCGCGAGCGCGTCGAGGATCGCCCGTTCATCATCCACTGCCAGTATTCTCGCCATGTTCGACCTCCTGAAACTCCCGTCGGCATTGTACTTGCGCCGCGCTCAGCGGTCCAGAGCCCCGCGCGCAGCCGCGGGCGCGGGCACCCACATGGCGATCTCAGGGTTGGGCAGCACGCGGTCGGCGATCGAGCGCAGCGCCGACCCCCAGCCGGTGTCGAGCAGGGCATTCCCGCCCAGGACGAGCGCTGCGGAGAGGAGGGCGAGCACGGCGGCGAGCGGCTTCCTACTCATCTGCCCTCCCGTCCTCGAAACGGCAGAACCAGGCCAGAAGGACGGCGGCGGCTGCCAGGGCGAGCACGAGGCCAGCGAGCGCAGTCGTGAGGAGAGGGGCCGCCGCGCGTGCGGCGTCGATGAAGACCTCCACCCCGAGCGACCCTAGGCGCGCGGGCCAGGCGAGCGGCACCCAGCTCAGGGGCGTCGCCAGGGCACCGGTGAGCTCGCCGGTCATGAGGCCGTGCGCAAGTCCGCCCACTGAGAAGAACGCGAGGAGCATCCCCGCCGCGCCGGCGCCGATGGCGGCGTTGCGGCCGAGGCGCAGGGCCACGCCGAGCCCCAGCGCGTAGAGGGGCAGGCTGCCCAGCACGATGCCCGCCCAGGCGGCCGCAAGCGGAGCGGGCCCGAGCGGCAGGCGCCCGGCGACGGCGAGCACGGCCCCAAACACGCCGAGCGCCACGGCCAGCGCGCCCGCGCCGAGCGCCGCAAGGGCGAGTAGCTTCGCCGCGACGGCACGCCCGCGCGAGGGGACCGCCGTGAGGTTGGCGAGGCGCCCGGCAGCGCGCTCCTCGTCCACGGCGAGCCCGCAGACGATGGCGGACATGAGCGGCATGAGGGCGCCGAGGAACTGGGCGTAGGCGTCCGCGCCCAGTGCCGGGTCCCATCGGGTTATGGAGAAGTACTCGCCGCAGGCAAGACCGGCTGCCAGGCCGCAGACGAGGTGTACCACTGCGAGCGGGGAGCGCGCCAGGCGCAGGGCCTCGGAGAGCAGGGCCCGCGAGAGAGTCATGCGTGGCGTCGGGTCGGAGAGTCGTGTCACGGCCATCACCTCTCCTCGGAGCGCGCGAACCAGGCCGCGCCCGCCGCTGTGAGCGCGGCGAACGCGAGCGCGCAGACCGCAAGGCCCGCCAGTGTGAGCATGCCGTCCGCCGCGAGCGCCCCGCCGAGCGCCATGTCCGCCGCGAGTGGCTCGCCGCTCGGCAGCACGGGGATGAAGCTCGTGGGGATGACCATGCTCGCCGACGGCGGAAAGAGCTGCGGCAGCGGCATCAGCGACCAGGCGAACCCACCCACGAGCTGCGTGGCGAGCGGGCAGAAGATGCCCGCGAGCATGCCGAGCCGCGCCGTGAGGAAGAGCCCTGCGGGGATCATCCACGCCGCGGTCACCGTGTTGACGAGCGCGCAGAGGAGCATCGTGAGCGTGCCCGCGACCGTGAGGCCCTGCGAGGAGAACGCCGATCCCGCGAGGTAGATGCCGAAGACCACGAGGTTCGAGAGCGCGCAGAGCGCGAGGCACCAGAGCGCCTTGGCCCACCAGGCGCGCCTAAGCGGGAAGCCCAGGCCCAGAAGCCCCCGCATCCGCGTGCGCGCGTCCGCCCGCGCGACGCACGCCACCACGAGCGAGAGAGACACGGGCAGGAAGAGCGCGTACCAGTAGTTCCACGCGCTGAAGATCTGCACGCCCCGGTAGGGCATCGCGCCGAGCAGCGGCATCGGCAGCGCCATGAGCACGGCCAGGCGAACCGGTGCTGCGTGGCGCGACTTCAGGGCCTCGGCGCGCAGGCACGCGAGCAGGCCGCCTTTCTCGCCCGTCATGCCGCCACCTCCCCGCGCGCTCGACGCCCCTCCCGGCAGACGCTCATGAAGAGTTCCTCGAGGTCCTGTCCGGGCCGAAGCGCATCCTCGTAGGCGAGGCGCCCCCCGCAGATGATGCCGATGGTGTCCGCCATCTGCTGCACCTCGGAGAGGATGTGGCTCGAGACGATCACCGTCGTGCCCGCCGCCGCGAAGCCGCGGATCTGGTCGCGCAGCTCCTCGATGCCGATGGGGTCGAGGCCGTTGGTGGGCTCGTCGAGCACGAGCAGGCGTGGCCGGGCGATCAACGCCAGCGCGAGCCCCAGGCGCTGCCGCATGCCCATCGAGAAGCGCCCGGCGCGCTTCTTCCCGGTGTCCGCGAGGCCCACTGCGGCGAGCACCTCATCTACGCGGCTCTCGGGAAGGCCCAGCAGCGTGGTGCGCACGCGCAGGTTCTCGCGTGCGGTGAGGTTGGGGTAGAGCGGCGCCTCCTCGATGAGGCTGCCGATTGCGTAGAGGTCCTCGCGGCGCCAGGCGTGCCCGGCAAAGAGGATCTCCCCGGCCGTCGGCCGCAGCATCCCGCAGATCATCTTGAGCGTTGTCGACTTGCCGGCGCCGTTGGGGCCGAGCAGCCCGTACACCTCGCCCTCGCGGATATGAAGACTCACGTCGGCCACGGCGTCCTGCGCCTGGTCGCCGCGGCCGAAGCGCTTGGTGAGCCCGCGCGTCTCGAGCATGTAACCCATGGGTTCGTCCTTTCTCTTCCGGGCGCGCGGGCCGAGTCGCCGTGCCCGCGCGCCTTACTTTCGGGTTCACCATCCATGGTGGGGCGCGTTTCTAACGAAGCTGTAACGGCCGTTGGGCTCTTTTGGCGCCAGCCCTTCTCGACCCGTACGCCACTCATGGTATGTTTATCGCGATAACAAGGACGGAGGTGCCCGTGGCACGCAATAAGTACCCGGAGGAGACGGTCGAGAAGATTCTCGACGTTGCCGAGCGGCTCCTCGTGGAGCGCGGCTACGAGCACACCACGATGATCTGAAGAGCAATACGCTAAATCGAAAAGGCAATCGAAGCCGCGCTTGTGGACTTATCGAGGGTCGAGATTCCCGCCCCATCCATCGGTACCCAGCAGAAGGTCGTCGACATCCTCGACCGCTTCGACTCCCTAACGAAATCGCTCACCGACGGTATCCCCGCCGAAATCGAGGTACGCCGGGCGCAGTACGGGTACTACCGCGACCGCCTACTCGACTTCCGAAACTAAGTGAGAATAAGTTATCGGTACGCTTTTTTATAAAATGTAAAAAAGTACCCCCATAACTGATAAAATGGACGCTGAAAAAAAAGGGGGCGCATCTTGCGTATATACCGACGTGAAAAGTATCTGAAGCGAATGCGTGGTTTCTACCACGATGACGGGATGATCAAGGTGATTACCGGTGTTCGCAGATGCGGTAAATCCTGTCTCATGCAATCAATCGCAGACGAGCTGGTGGAATCCGGTGTAGCGAGCGACCACATCATCTATATCGACCTCGACTCACGGGAGAATAGGAAGGTCAAGACGACCGATGAGCTCGAAAATCTGATTGACATGTCGACCCCAGCAGACACTGAGGGGACGAAGTATCTCTTCATCGATGAGATTCAGAACGTCAAAGAATTCGAGCTGCTCATCAACGGCTACCGGACAGATGGCGGTTGGTCCATCTTCATTACCGGTTCGAATTCATATCTGCTTTCTGGGCAGCTTGTTACAAAGCTGACGGGTCGCTATATCGAGTTCGAGGTGTTCCCACTCGACTTTGCGGAATATATCGATATGAAGCGTTTTCTCGGCAAGCCTGTCAATGACGTTCTCGTGGGAGAGTTTACCGAGTACCTGACCCTTGGAGGCTTTCCCAAAGCGCTGGAGTATGAGGGCGAGGATGAAAAGCGCACCTATATCAAAAGTGTTATTCACGAGATCTTTGAAAAGGACGTCAAACATTCGAACAAGATTAAGAATGTCTCGGTTTTCGATGCCGTCCAGACGTATCTCATCAACAACTTTGGTGCGCCGACGAACCTGAAGAACCTCCTTGCGTACTTCAATGATGTCGAGAAGATTCCCATCAAGCGAGAAACGCTCAATCGGTACATCCAGATTCTTGTTGACGCGAAGATCCTTTATCGCTGCTCGAGGTTCGATCTCAAGTCTCGGCGATCGCTTATCCGCGAAGAGAAGTACTACCTGGCTGATCCCGGCTTCTATTTCGCCATGAACACGGATGCGAGGATTAACTACGGACCGGCGTTGGAGAACGTGCTCTACCTCTATCTTGCATCGCGCGGGTACGAGCTTTCTGTGGGCCGTATTGGGAAGCTCGAGTGTGACTTCATCGCTCGTAGGCGCAATGCTTACGCCTACATCCAGGTCTCTATGTCGATTGCCGACAGAGGCGTCGAGGAGCGCGAGTACAGGCCGTTCGGCCACATCAGGGATGGGTATCCGCGCTACTTGTTCACGCTTGATCCTCTATTGCAGGAGAGGGATGGCGTCAGGCACCTTAACATGGCGTCGTTTATGCAAGATGGCGGTGATCTTATTTGAGCGGCGGCCAGATTCTTTTGCTCCCTAGTGCGCAAACAGTGCGGGCATCAAATGGGGACCATTGCCTCACGTAGAATCGATAGATTGAAAACTTGTTTTGATGTTGACAGGCTTTTGACCAGTGGCTCCTATTACTAAGTGGAAGTAGCTGAAACGAGGCGACTGCATAGCTCCATCTGTTTTGGTTACAACGAAATGTGTGCCGCGCGCCTGCGGCATGAAGGAGGGAGATTACTATGAATATCGTTGTATTGAGCGGCAGCCCGCGTAAGGGCGCCAATACCGACACCATGGTTGAGGCGTTTGCCGAGACCGCGCGTGAGGGCGGCAATACGGTCGAGGTCGTCCGTGTTGCCAGCAAGAAAATCGCTGGTTGCCTGGGGTGTCAGTATTGCTTCGCCCATGAGGGCACTTGCGTGCAGAAGGATGACATGGCCAACGTGATCGAGTCGCTGAAAGGCGCCGATATGGTTGTCTTCGCCTCGCCCATCTACTGGTTTGATATCACTGCACAGGAGAAAGCCGCTATTGACCGCCTGTACGCCTTCGGTGCCACGGGCTTCCCGTTCACCAAGACGGCCCTTTTGCTCGATAGCCACAGCGAGGGCGTCTATGATGCGGCGATTGCTATGTACAGGGCCACATGCGCGTACTGCAAGTGGGAGGACCAGGGCATTGTCACCATTAGCGGCATGACCGAGCGCGACAGCATGGCCTCCTCGCCCAAGTTGGAAGAGGTGCGAGAGCTCGCTCGCAAGCTCGCCTAAGGACAAGAAGAACGCATGGCAATCGGTGTTGGTGGAAAATGCTTGCTATCCTTACCAAGAGGAATGCTGATTGCCATGCGTTGATGCTTCCGCGGACAATTCCGGCGTGCTAAAACGCCTTCTCGTTCAAGAATTCCCTGAACGCGGGAATGTCAAAGCCAACGAGACCACGCCCGCGCTCTCCAATGACGCCGTCCTCCAGGAGGCGGCGTTTGTATTGGCTTGCGTAGTTGCTGGCGACGCCCATGCGTTTGGCTATCTCCGAGACCCTGCTGGGGCCAGAATCGGGCAGCATCGCGAGCAAAAACTCAATGTCTTTATCGGAAAGCTTCCGATAGGTCGTTTCGAGAGAAGCCCGACGTCATGCTTCTCGAGTTGCCTGAAGACGCCATTCATGCCCGTGCGCCAGTTACCCTGAGTCTCCTGAGCATATGTCCAATCGATGCCGACTGGCTCAATCTGAACGCCGCTTATGCACGCGCGAGACTATGAGAGGCGGCTATCTGCCGCTTCTTTGGCTCGCTCGATAATATCTTCGAGCATGCCTGGCATGGCGGAGACATTTGCTGCGATCCATGGTGGCCCCTTTGCAGGTTTTGCTAGTTTTTGCAACTTTTGCTAATTTTTGCAAGTTTTGCTAACGGTTTAACATGTCTTGTGCCGCGGGATTGCAGGAGTGAAAAACGGGGATTCCTATTATTCCGACTACGTTGCAACGAGCGGGGCCCGGAGCGCGATGTTGCTGCGCTCCGGGCCCCGCTGCATTGTAAAACCATGACGGTTTGGCTGCCGTCGTCCTAGTCAAACAGACTCGGCATGTCGTTTTCTTTCATGAGGGCACCGGCGGAGGGCAGGCTCTGCGCGGTGAACTTCTCGGCCGAGACACCGGCGCCAAGAATCTCCTCGGTTGTGCCGACGGTGGTGACCGAGCGGCCCTTTTTGGCCGTAAAGGCCTGGACGCCCTGCGTGTTGGTGGTCGTCTTGGTCTTGAGCAGCGACGTGTTGAAGTTCATCAGGCGGTAGTCGCTCGAGACCAGCGCGATGTCGCGGTCCTCCTTGAGCACCTGCGCATACAGCAGTTTGCTGCCGCCGTAGATGGCATTCTTAAGGCGCTTGCGGTTGGTCTTGGTAACGTATCCGGCAAGCGCGACGCGCACCACGCGGCCGTTCTCAAAGACGAACAGCGCATCAGCCTTGTAGTCCTCGGGGTCGATGACCCAGATGACGCTCTCGTCGGGTTCCATCTCAAGATCGGTCGGCAGGTACGAGCCCAGCTGGGCCGACTTGGTGTCCTCAAACGCCGCGACCTTGCACTTGTACACCTGGCTCTTGTTGGTAAAGACCAGCAGCTCGTGGGTGTTGGAGGACGGGAACTCGATAAAGGGCTTGTCGCCGTCTTTGTACTTGAGCGTAGCGGCCTTCTTGAGCACGCGGTCGGTCATCTTCTTAAGATAGCCATCGCGCGAGAGCATGATGGTGACCGGGTACTCCTCGACCTCGGGCTCCAAGCTTACCTCGATGACCTCGTGGGGCTCGATCCTGCCCGTGCGGCGCGGCATCACGTACTTCTTGTTGACTGCGGCCAGCTCATCGCTGATGACCTTCTTGATGTTTTCCTCGCTGGAGAGGATCTCCTCAAGCTCGGCAATCTCGCCCTCAAGCTTGGCAATGTCCTTGGTGCGGTTGAGGATGTACTCCTCGTTGATGTTACGGAGCTTAAGCTCGGCAACAAACTCGGCCTGGGTCTCGTCGATGTCGAAACCCTTCATAAGGTTGGGCACGACCTCGGCCTCGAGCTTGGTGCCACGGATGATGGCGATCGCCTTGTCGATGTCGAGCAAGATCGCCTCGAGGCCGTGCAGCAGGTGCAGGCGCTCGGACTTTTTGCCCAGGTCAAAGTTAATGCGGCGGCGCGTGGACTCAATACGCCACTTGACCCACTCGTGCAGAATCTGGCGCACACCCATAACGCGGGGATAGCCGTCGACCAGCACGTTAAAGTTGCACGAGAACGAATCCTGCAGCGTGGTCGAGCGATAAAGCTTCGCCATGAGCTTGTCGGGGTCGACGCCGCGCTTAAGGTCGATAGCGATGCGCAGACCCGAAAGGTCGGTCTCGTCGCGAATGTCGGCGATTTCTTTGACCTTGCCCTCCTTGGAGAGCTTGACGATGCGCTCGATGATGACATCGGTCTTGGTAGTGTAGGGGATCTCGTAGACCTCGATGATGCGCTCTTCAGGAATCCAGCGCCAACGGGAGCGGATCTGGAAGCTGCCCAGGCCGGTCTCGATAATCTTTTCCATCTCCTCGCGGCGGTAGATAATCTCACCACCGGTCGAGAAGTCGGGCATGGGCATGTACTCGAGCAGGTCGCAGTCGGGATCCTGCAGGTAGTGCATGGTGGCGGTGCAGACCTCGTTGAGGTTGAAACCGCAGATGTCGGACGCCATGGCGACGCCGATGCCCTTGTTAGCCGAGACAAGGATGTTGGGGAACGTGGTGGGCAGCAGGCGCGGCTCCTTCATGGCGCCATCGTAGCTGTCGACGAAGTCGACCGGGTCCTTGTCGATGTCCTTGAAGATCTCGGCGCTGATGGGGGAGAGCTTGGCCTCGGTGTAACGCGAGGCGGCGTAGCTCAGGTCGCCCGAATAGTACTTGCCAAAGTTGCCCTTCGACTCCACGAAGGGCGCAAGCAGCGCTTCGTTGCCCGTCGCCAGGCGCACCATCGTCTCGTAGATCGCGGCATCGCCGTGCGGGTTGAGCTTCATGGTCTGACCCACAATGTTGGCGCTCTTCTGGCGCTCGCCCTTGAGCAGACCCATCTTGTACATGGTGTAGAGCAGCTTGCGGTGCGAGGGCTTAAAGCCGTCGATCTCGGGGAACGCACGCGAGACGTTGACGCTCATGGCGTAGGGCATGTAGTTGACCTCGAGCGTCTGCGAAATCGGCTGATTAGTGACCTCGGAGTGCAGGCCGATGACGTTCTCGGCGTTGACCTGCTTTTTCTTTGGCTGGTTCTTCGTCTTCTTCTTTGCCACGATTTCCTCTTGAACTTCTTATGGGCCGTCGTTATCGATTTGCTGCTACTGCAGGTCCAGCTGGTCAAGGTATTCCTTGCCGTGCTCGGAGATATGGCGCTTGCGGCCTGCCTCGTCGTTGCCCAGCAAAAGGTTGAACATGGTTTCCATCTTGGTGACGTCCTCGGGCTCCACCTTGATCAGGCGACGCGTCTCGGGGTTCATGGTGGTGAGCCACATCATGTCCGGATCGTTCTCACCAAGACCCTTGGAGCGGTTGATGGAACACTTCTGGTCGCCGATTTCCTTGAGGATGCCGTTCTTCTCGAGCTCGGTGTAGGCAAAGTAGGTCTTCTCTTTGCAGTTGATCTCGTAGAGCGGCGACTCGGCGATATACACGTAGCCCTCGTCGATGAGCGTGGGCACCAGGCGGTAGAGCATGGTGAGCACGAGCGTGCGAATGTGGTAACCGTCGACGTCGGCGTCCGTACAGATGATGACCTTGTTCCAGTTGAGGTTGTCCAGGTCAAAGGCACCGAGGTTCTTAATGCGTTTGTCTTTGATTTCCACACCGCAGCCCAGCACACGCATAAGGTCCATGATGATGTCGGACTTAAAGATGCGCGGGTAGTCCTCCTTTAGGCAGTTGAGGATCTTACCGCGGACGGGCATAACGCCCTGGAACTCGGCATCGCGCGAGGTGCGAATGGCGCCTGCTGCCGAGTCGCCCTCTACGATGTAGATCTCGCGGCGGCTCTTGTCCTTGGAGCGGCAGTCGATGAACTTCTGCACGCGGTTGGCCATGTCGGTCTTCTGCTGCAGGTTGGTCTTGATGCTCTGACGCGTCTTCTCGGCGTTCTCGCGCGAGCGCTTGTTGATGAGCACCTGCTCCATGATCTTGTTGGCGGCGTCTTTGTTCTCGATCAAGTAGGTCGAAAGGCGCTCCTTAAAGAAGGCCGTCATGGCCTGCTGGATAAAGCGGTTATTGATGGCCTTCTTGGTCTGGTTTTCGTAGGACGTCTGGGTGGAGAAGCAGTTGGTCACCAGCACCAGACAGTCCTGGACGTCCTGCCACTTAATGCCGCTCTCGTTTTTGTTGTACTTGCCCTGTTGCTTAATGTAGGCATCGATGGCGCTGGTCAGAGCACTACGAGCCGCTTTCTCCGGCGAGCCGCCGTTCTCGAGCCACGATGAGTTGTGGTAGTACTCCTGCATCATGAAGGTGCGCGAGAAGCACATGCACGCGGTGATTTTTACGTTGTAATCGGGCAGGTCCTCGCGATCGCGACCGCGACGGTCGGCCTCGATAAAGAAGGGCTCGGTAAGGTAGTCGGTACCGACCTTCTCGAGCACGTAGTCCTCGATGCCTTTGGGATAGCAAAAATCCTCTTCGGAAAACTCGCCATCGTCGCCCTCAATGCGCAGGCGGAAGGTCACGTTGGCGTTGACCACGGCCTGGCGGCGCATGGTCTCGCGATACCAATCGTGGGGAATGCTGATGGAGGTAAAGACCTCAAGATCGGGACGCCACTTGATAGTGGTGCCGGTGCGGTCCTCGTCGCTGGGCTCAATCTCGAGTGCCTTCTTTTTGGCACCGACGACCTTGCCTTTCTTAAAGTGCAGGGAGTACTTGTTGCCGTCGCGCCAAACCGTGACGTCCATGTATTCGGAAGCGTACTGGGTCGCGCACGAGCCCAGGCCGTTGGTGCCGAGCGAGAAATCGTAGTCGCCGCCCTGGTTGTTGTTATACTTGCCGCCGGCATAGAGCTCGCAAAAGACAAGTTCCCAGTTAAAGCGCTTCTCGGAGGGGTTCCAGTCGAGCGGGCAGCCGCGGCCGTTGTCCTCTACTTGAATGGAGCCATCGCGAAAGGCGGTAAGGGTGATGAGCTTGCCGTAGCCCTGGCGCGCCTCGTCAACGGCGTTGGACAGAATCTCGAAGGCAGCGTGTGCACAGCCATCGAGTCCGTCCGAGCCAAAGATAACGGCAGGGCGCAGGCGTACGCGCTCCTCGTCCTTGAGCTGGCGGATACTGTCGTTACCATAGTTTGCGGTGTTTTTTGCCATACTCGCTCTCTCGGTGCTCCTTTGCTGCGTTTAAGTCATATAGATAGTCAAAGTAGCATAGCCCAGCCCACAGACGGTTCCAACCAACACGAAATCCATCGAACAATCGTTCGGAGTTCGATGGAGATTCGTTTACTCGGACAAAACCGAGTCGGCTCTGTCCGAGTAAGTTTGAAGACGGCCGAATGTGTCTTGCTGCGTTTGCGGTTGGATACGCTGTCGAAGACATGTCGTGCGGATTGTTGGCGAAAAGACGCCGTGCCAAGCTCGAGGCAGAACTCAACTCCTCTGACGACATCTAATGCGTAATGGACTGGCTCTGGGTATCCAGAACCAGCCCATTTTGATGTTCGATGAGCCGAGCCGGCGTCTCTCGTAAAAACAACTAGGAGCTAGTGAGGCTTATCAGAATTGACCTCATCGGCGGTGTCGGTTTCGAGCGCCGTGCGGCGGGCGCTGTAGGCGATGAGGCCGGCGCCTGCCGCGGCGAGTGCAGCAGCGGCTGCCGTAAGGGGAGCGTTGACATCGCCCGTGCCCGCAAGCGCGCCCGCTTTTCCGGAGCGCTTGTTAGTGCCGTGGTCCTTGCCACTGCTGGAGCTGCTTCCGCCGGAGCCGCCGCCCTTGTCAGTACCGCCGCCACTCGAGCCGCCACCGCCGTCCGCCGTCATCGGTGCATCGTGAAGCCCCGTCGTATCCGCGCTGTCGCATACGCCGACCTGAACTTCTGAGCGTTCGCATGCCGCGTCGGGCACATGAAGCTCGTGCAGTACGGCACCCAGCGCCGAGTTTGCGCCCGGTCGAATTTCCTCGAGCGTTACGGGATCGAGCGCCACCAGATTACGCGCCTTCGCATACAGCGTTACGCGTTTGCCCACCTCGTCGCTCCAACTCTCGGGGATGGCGAAGCTCATGCGGAACTGTACCGTGCAACCCGGTGCCAGCACGGCGTTGCCGTTGTCGGCTACCAGCGGGTGCGTTGCAAAACGTGTACCCAGCGTCTCGAGTGCGTACTTCACGTGTGCCATGTCGTTGGCCGAAGCGTCCTCGGCAAGCTCTGGATCGTAGATCGAAGCCATGCGTGCGTTCACTCCGAATCCGATGGATGCGCTGGAGAACGGCTGACTGGAGCCCTCTCGGTACAGATCGATCGTGCCGGCGGTCAGCAAAGTGTTGCCGTCGTTTCGCACCGTGACCATGAAGGATTCGCCTGCTGCTCCGGGCACCACCGCGCCCGAGGTAGCGACCGCGCCCGTCGGAGTGGCACACGCCACCAAGGGCACTTCGATGCCGTGTAGTTCTGCCTCGCTCTTCTCCGCGCTCACAATGTGCGTGGCGAGCGCGGAGAGCATGCTCCCCGACGTCAAAAATGTCGTTATCTGATCGACGGGATGGTCCAGCTCGCACATCACGAACGGCTCCGTAAACAGATCGCCTGCCAAGGTGCTGGCGAAGATGCGGAAGTGCTTGCCCATCACTGCTACCGGGTTGCCTTCTTCGTCGTAGGTTTGTCCTACCTTACCATCGGTGTTCTCTACATAGAGCACGCACCTGCCGTTGTTGCTTACGCTAAACGATGCCGGGCCACAGCCTGCGGCACCCACGGGCTGCGTTGCAAATGCCGATGCGCCTCGCGTCCAAGTAATATGCTGCAGTTGCTCATTGACGGTTGCCAAAAAGCCCGAATGTTGTGGCCACGGCACCGCACGGGGCACTGTGGCGTCTGGTGACATAACGCCCCAGCCCGCAATGGACTGGCCGATCACGGCGTACGATGCACAGCCACAACCGCTTGCGGTCTCGTATGCAACGGGCACCACCATTTTGCCGTTGATATTCTCGGGCTCGCCCAGCTCGATACTCGACGGTGCTTGCGGAAAGCGGAGGACCTGACGGAACGTGAGACTGTCGCCCAAATCATCCGACCACAGGGTAAAGCATTCCAGCGCAACCTCGGCCTCGCTACCGAGCGTCTTTTCTGCGGTGGCTCCGTGGCGGTGGAGGTAGGCGCCCGACAGACGTCCGTCGACCAGCGTCTTGCCCACCGTGATGCGTGGGCACTGCAGGCAATGGTAGCCATCCTCCTGAAGGCGGCCGCGCGAGATGCTGCGCCACGACGTGTGCGATATCACGCGAACTCCGTCGTTGCTTATGCGCAGGCGCACAACGGACGGTATGCCGGCTGTGCTCGCCGTATCGAAAAGGGTGTTGTCGCCGTCGGGGCGCTCGCCCGAGACCAGCAGCACGTAAGCGTCCTGGTTTCCCCTCCCGTCCGTATATTCCACCACGTCGAAGTCGTAATCGTATATGCCGTCGCGCTCCACGTCGCCCTCGCCAAACCCAAGGGGGAAGTCCACGGGTGTGGGAGCGGACCACGTGCCGTTCGTCTTTGTATGCACCACCAGGCGCGAGCGACCATTCTTGCCGTAGCGCACCGAGGCGATGCGGAATAGGCACTCCACGCCGGCAATCATCGTTAGCTTCATGTGGGCTTCGCTGAGCACGCCGGAAAACAGCACGTTGTCGCTCGAGGGTTTTATGCCGCCACGCTCGTCCTCCGACACGCCGGCAGAATTGGCGTTGGGGTCCGCAACGGCGTTCGTCGCCTGCCCGATATAGGTGTACTCATACATCGGCGCGGTGTTTTCGTCGTTCTCTATCAGTGCGTGGACGAAATGCTCGATCTGTCCCGTGTCGTCGCTTTCTGCATCCGCCTCGAGCTCAATGCGCGTGACCGCTTGATCCCAATCGCGCACGACAGGCGCGGCGTTTACGGCAGTGGCCTTAACCTCGGCGCGTGCGAGCAGTTCGGCGTTGGTGACGATGGTGGCCGATGCGATAAATTGCGGCACGCCGCCCGCCTCGATGTTGCCGGCCGAGCCGAAGCAGACATCCAGCGTATAAGGCGTATCTCCACCCAAGGCCAGCTCAGAGCGCTGGAGTACATACTGGTCGCCGTTGTCCACCGACATATTCCACGAATCGATGAGTGTGGGCCACGACCCCGACCAAGCCTTGGTGGTCCACTTGAACATTACGAACTGGAGTATCACATCGACATCGACGTCTGCACCTACGCGCAGTCGCGGAAGCTGGTGTCCATCTGCCTTCTCGTACCCAATGAACAGCGTGAGGGATGCGGCGCCGCGCACGGCAGACGAAGCGACGCCTGCAACGCCGGCGCCAAAGGTGACGGCAAGCCCGATCTGGATGGTGAACGAGCCCGACGTGTTTGAATAGTCGAGCGAAATGTTTTTAAAAAACGCCGCGCCGCTGCCGTGCGTGTGGGCACCCACGGCGAGCGCCAGTTTTGCCAGCACCCAGGGGTTGACGTTTAGGAAAAATGGCACCGGTCCTAGGGTAAACTGCTCGGTCCAATTGAGGTCGGTTCTTACCTGGAAGAGGGCCTTAATATTGCCGTATGCGGGGTCGTTGTTGTTACCCCAGGTTTTGCCCACCCAATCGTAGGCGAGCGAGCCGTACAGCTGTGTGGCGATATCCATCGTGAACAGCGGCGTGCAATGGTGGCGAAGGAGCTTGGTGTTTCTTGGATCGGTGCCCGAACCGGCACTCATACTCTTGTACTGATTCCACTTCCCCTCCATCTCGTCGAGGTAGCGGTTTGCCTGCTTGGCGCCCGACTCGCGCGGCGATTTCTTCCAGTATTCCGGATCAGGGTTGCCCGAATCGTTCATATAGCTGGCTGGTTTGTATCCTCCGCCAAACAGCACGTATCCAGCAAACGAGAAATCGAAGAGGATTGGAAATGTGGGCATCCAACACGTGAACTTATTACCACCGATGCCGGGAAACGATGCGGGGAAATCAAACGGAGTGATCTCCTGGTCCATGGTGGTGGGAATGATGGTGGTCGAGCCTGATTCCGCCTTTGCGGCCGGCGCGGTGACAACGGCCATGGGGGAGGAGAGCGTGTAGGTTTTGCCCTGATAGTCGAGGACAAAGCGCAGCTTGCACCCTTCTTCCAGAAGGCCCGATGCCGCATCGAGGAGCTTGTCTTCGAGTGTGAACGTTGCCAGATTATTCGCACCCGATGCACTGGCCTTGATCTGGCCGATCTGTGTGACGGTTTCGGCTGAGCTGCCCGTGGCGGGCAATACCTTGTTGATGCACAGCGTTGCCTGTCCACCCTGTGGCAGATGTGCCTGCACGGTAAAGGAGTGCGTATCGGGCTGCCCGTTTGCCGTGTCGTCCTTCGGCAATGCCATGAACGTGGCTTCAGCGTACTGGATGTCCCATTCGTCGAATGTGAGCTGGCGGAAGTACGGCTCGCCGTCGGAAAGCGGACGCGTGGGCGCGGTTATGGCGGTGCCGCCCTGGATACGCGCAAGGGGAATCTCGACATCACGGTAGCCCGCCATGCTAATGGAGATGCCGCCGTTAAAGTCGTACGCGTCGAGAAGCGTTGCCTCGTCCACGTAGCCTTCCGAAAGCGGCGCGACCTCAAAGATGGCCGTGCCTTCTTCATCGGTAGTGGCGGTGAGCTGCTTGCCTGCGGCATAGCGCGATGTGAGCGTGACCTGGGCACCCGTGATGGGCGTATTCTTGTTGGCGACGTCGACCACGACCACACCAAACATGGTGCGCGAGAGAACGAGCACCCTGAAGGGGTCTTTTTCGTCGGCATAGGCTTCGGTGGGCGCGATCGGCAATATGAAGGCGTTTGCGCTTCCCGGCACGCGCGGCAACATAATGCTCGCCAGCGAGGACGCTCCGGCAACAAGTAACGAACGGCGATCAAGCATCTTTGGCTCCCATCCCGCAGGTATCGGTGGAAATAATCCAATTTTGCGAGAAGGCATCCTGCCACGGTAGTGCCGTCCGAGGGCCAAAATGTCCAATTTGAGCGAGCGAAGCGCCGGGGCTCCGGAGCGCGCATGCTGCGCTAGGCAGCCCGGTCGCTAACGCAACATATGCGCGACCAGTTCGGTGCGCGTGCCGATGCCAAGCTTTGCATACACACTGGATAGGCGGTTTTTGACAGTGCCCGGCGATACTCCCATATGACGAGCGATTTCGGCGTTGGTCCATCCGCGGCAGGCGAGCATGGCCATGGTGAACTCTGTGGTCGTCAGGTCGTCAGCCACGTCCTCGCCCGAATCGGGGTTGTGGATGCGCCGCCAGCCGTAGCTGAATCGATACGTAATCTCGATGATACGTGCGAAATCGTCAGGGTATTGCGATTTTAGGCATGCCTCGATGAGCCCCTGCAAAAGGCCGTGGTGCTCGCCAATGAGCTCGATAAGGCCGTCGGGGCGCGCAATGTTCCAAGCGGCTCCGAAGTGCGTTTTTGCGGCGTCGACGTCTTTGAGACTCATGCATGCCATGGAAGCTGCCAGGTGCAGGAACAGTTCCGAGATCGGATAGCTCCCCTGTTTCATGATCAGGGCGTTTTCCGCCATGCCCAGACTGCGGCCATATTCGCCGCGCAGGTACAGGGCATGCGCCATCACGTAGCTGGCGAACAGGCGCAGGCCTTCGGGCAGATGCGCCGCAAGCGGATAAAACTCTTCGGCAGAATACGGGGAAGACAAGTGCAGCAGGACGCTTGCAGCCGAGGCGAACAGGATATGCGTGGCGTGGACGGCGGGTGATTCCTCGTCAGTTGGCGTATCGAGGATGCCCGCAAGACAACGGCGGGCGTCGGCGATACGGTTGAGCGACAGGCTGGCGTATCCGCAGATAAAGCATGCGGAATAGCGCAGTGCAGAATCGGTGGCGTCAAGATAGGGGCGCGCCGTCTTGGCAGCGAGGGCGGCCTGTCCGCGAAAGTACAGCGCTTCTGCCGTGGCGATGGTGCGTGAATCGGGGTCGGAAATGCCTGCAACCGCAGCGTCAATCTGCCCCGGCACAAAGGCAGTGCACATCAACGGCATGGGAACGCATGGGTAGCCATCGCAGTCCATCTTCCATCTCCCAACAGCTGGCAACAATAGCAGCAATTGTACTCCTGTTGCTCGGGACCCCTTTCGTTTTACTGCTCGGTTGACGCTGCGGATCGTTTTGGAAGGCTTACGAGCATGGTGGTCCCGTTCTCGGAACTTGTTTCGACCTCTACTGTGCCACCGTGAAGAGCTGCAATCTCCCAAACGAGCGCTAGTCCGAGTCCTGCGCCGCCGTATGCCCTGCTGCGGGATTTGTCTAGACGAAAGAACGGTTGGAAGATGCTCTCACGGTACTGCTTGGGTATTCCCGGGCCCTGGTCCTCGACTCGCAGGAACACGTGGCTGTCGTTGTCGCAGATGGAGACGGTAACGCTCGAGTCGGTGCGGCTATAGCGGATAGCGTTTTCGGCCAGGTTAAACACCAGCCGATAGAGGAGCGTGTCGCTCCCGATTACTAGAGCGTCTCCAGCACAATTGAGGGCTATGCCCCTTTTTTCGGCAAGTGGCGCAAGGTCGGTGAGGACCTCTTCGGACAAGGGGCCAAGTTCCACATCGTCCTCGCAAGGAACGCTGCGGAGCTCACTCATCTCGAGCAATACCTTGGCCATTCGAGACATGCGCTCGGTTTGTTCTTGTAGCAGGCCGAGTAGCTCGGCAGTTTCGGGTTGCAAACCGGAGTGCTCGGAGATGAATAGTTCAATCTGTGCTTGCATAAGGGCGAGCGGGGTGCGCAGCTCGTGTGCGGCGTTGCCGGTAAACTGACGCTGTGCAGAGAACCCTTCGCCAAGACGGGCGATCATGTCGTTGAAAGAGGCGCTGCATCGTTGTAGCTCGATGGGCACATCTTCACTGAGCCTGATTTCGCTTAGGTTGTCAGGCTGCACACGCTCGACCTGGGCCGCAAAAGCCCGTAGCGGTTTGAGTGCACGACCGCTCACAAAGTATGCCAGCGCGCCGCCAAGGAGTGTGACTCCAGCCGTGATGTACCAGGCTGTCGTGCCAAAAGACTCCTGTGCGTCGTTTACGACGATCGTGACCTCGTCATCGAGGCTCTCCTTCGTGGGGTCAAACGCCTGAGGTGCATCTACGCCGGCTGCGCTAAGGGCCGAGATGTCGCTGCCGATATCATCCATGTAGCGCATGCCCGTATAGCCGACCAGACAGTTCGTCAGCACGCATGCCGCACACGTCAGCAGTGCCGTCATAATCGTTATGCGCCATTGCAGCGAAAGCCTTTTCATTCGCTATCCTCCATAACGTAGCCCTCTCCAATCCGATTGCGAATCGGGTCGTATCCCAAAGCGCTGCGTAGCTTTTTGCGGAGTGACGAGATGTGAACGCGGGTTGCGTTGCTAAAGCTGTTCACGCTGCTATCCCAAACGTGCTCGATAAGCTCCTCTTGGCTTACCGGTCGCCCCTGATTAAGCATCAGGTATTCCAAGATTCCCGTTTCCTTGCGTGTAAGAGATAGAGCCTCACTGTCCACGGAAGCGATGCGCGCCTTGGTGTCAAAGCTGAGCTTTCCGCAGGCTAATACTATGTCGCTTTGTGCGAAGCGCCTGAGGGTAAGGCTGCGGATCCTTGCCGCAAGTTCGTCCAGATGAAACGGCTTGGTAAGGTAATCGTTGGCGCCGGCATCGAGTCCGGCGACTTTATCGGATACTTCGCCACGCGCGGACAGAATCAGTACCTTAGTCTCGCAATCGGTTTTCCTAAGTTCCCTGAGCACGGTCATGCCATCGATACGGGGAAGGTTGAGGTCGAGTACCACGAGGTCAAAGACTTCGACGTTCAGCAGGTCGAGCGCCTCCTGTCCGTCGTGGCAGCAGTCGACGCTGTACGCCAAGTTTCGCAAGCTGCGCGCGATTGCATCGCACAGTGCTCGCTCGTCTTCGACGATCAAAATACGCATAACAGTCTCCTTGCACATTCCAAATCGCGCTTAACACGGATTTTATAGTCGATATGGTCCAATGGTCGCGTAACGAAAGGAGTGGTTGGGTTGTTCAAAGCGGTAAAACCCGTGGTACAGGTCGCTTTGTTGATCGTCGGAATTGCCATGGTGTGCTTTGGTGTTATGCGTGGCGAGGCGGATGCCGTGCTGGCCAAAGCGATTAGGCTGTGCTTGGAGTGTATCGGAATTGGATAAAAGAGAAAACACTGCGTCGCATGTTTTGGCCCGATTTCGCGGATTCATTCAGGCGGCGGCGACGCTGGTCACCAATATTCACCTGCCAAACTTTGCCAAAGGCGGCATCTATCAGGGCGCGGGAAAAACAGTCTGCGTACCTGGACTTAATTGCTATTCGTGCCCCGCGGCATCGGGTGCGTGCCCCATCGGGTCGTTCCAGTCGGTGGTGGGTTCATCTAAGTTTAACTTCTCCTACTACGTCACCGGTACGCTCGTTTTGCTCGGCGTGCTGCTGGGACGCTTTGTATGCGGGTTTTTGTGCCCGTTTGGCTGGCTGCAGGAGCTGCTCCATAAGATTCCCGGCAAAAAGTTCTCCACGAAAAAGCTCAAGCCGCTCACGTACATCAAGTACGTCGTGCTGCTGTTTGCCGTGGTGCTGCTGCCCGTCTTGGTGGTTAACGACGTGGGCATGGGCGACCCGTTCTTTTGTAAGTACATCTGTCCGCAGGGCGTGCTCGAGGGTGCCATTCCGCTGGCCATTGCCAATGCCGGCATTCGATCTGCGTTGGGACATCTCTTTACTTGGAAACTTGCAGTTCTCATTGCCGTGGTAGTGCTGAGCGTTTTGTTCTACCGCCCCTTCTGCAAATGGATTTGTCCACTCGGCGCATTCTATGCGCTCATGAATAAGGTGTCCCTATTGGGGATCCGGGTCGATGCATGCAAATGCGTCTCGTGCGGCAAGTGCTCAAAGGTTTGTCAGATGGACGTTGATGTGGTCCACGCGCCCAATCATGCCGAATGCATCCGGTGCGGAAAGTGCATCGGGGCCTGTCCCGTCGATGCCATCAGCTATCGCTATGGCCTGGATGTGTCGGCGGAAAAGCTCCCCTTGACCGCCGATAAAAAGTAAACAAGCTTCGACAAAACGGAGGAATGACTATGAAGCTTTCTAAGATTGCGGCCCTGTTTATGGTGCCGGTATTGGCCTTGTGCCTTGTGGCATGTTCGGCGCCCGGTGGCAATGTGAGCGAATCTGCGAGCTCCGATCCTAAGATCGCGGAACTCACTGCGCAGAAGCCGACCAATGCCGACGAGGCCGCCGAGCTGTATGCGAAGCTCATGCAGAAGGAGAACGAGATCTTTTCGAGTGATAACGCGCTGTGGGAAAAGGTATTCAATGCGGCAAATAAAGACTCGGCAATGATTGAGGATGGCAGCAATTACGGCGATTTCTTGCTCAAGACCATCGACGGCGCCAAGGATGAGTTCACGGCGGATGAGCTTAAGACACTCAAGGCCGGTGCACAGCAGATCAAGGAGATCGAGGACAAGCTCGAGAGCCTGGAGAAGGAGTTCCCCGGCTGTGGAAGCACGCCGAGTGCAGGCGAGAGCGTCGACGCTTCGACCGCTGGCATGACGGCTGGTGCCAATGCTTCGAGCGAGGCGACGAAGTTCCCCAGCTTTACGGGCAAGGACCTGGATGGCAACGACGTGAGCAGCGACGAGCTGTTCTCTAAGAACAAAGTCACCGTCATGAACTTCTGGTTCACTACTTGCAAGCCGTGCGTGGGCGAGCTGGGCGATCTTGAGAAACTGAATCAGGAGCTTGCCGAGAAGGGCGGCCAGGTCGTGGGCGTCAATTCCTTTACGCTCGATGGCAACAAGGGCGAGATTGCAGATGCCAAGGACGTGCTGAGCAAGAAGGGCGTGACATATAAGAACATCTGGTTCAAGTCGGATAGCGAGGCCGGTAAGTTTACGTCAAATTTGTTCTCGTTCCCGACGACGTATGTCATCGATCAGAATGGCAACATCGTAGGGGATCCAATCGTGGGAGCCATCAGCTCCGCCGAGCAGCGCGCAGCGCTCGACAAGCTTATCGACCAGGCGATTGCGAATAGCGAGCAGTAAAAAACGCGTAAAGCATGGCGAAGATCGTGCACCGCTGTGCGAAGTAGTCCGCTACCTTTCAAGATAAGCTCCACCATATAGAGGTCCCGCTCGGGACCTCTTCTTTTGGGCGCCGTCCCGTTCGTTTTTTGGCGCGGTTCGTTACATTCCTCACTGGCTCCGGCAAAAATGGGGATAGAGTAGGACAAACGCGTCGAATACGAACGGCGGGGGAGAGTGGGCGAGTGCGCCCGCGTGGGAGAGGTTGCCGTCCATGTTGGAGCTCAAAGGTATTTGCAAAAGGTACGTCACGCAGTCGTTTACGCAGGTGGCGCTCGATAACGTGAGCCTGGCTTTTCGCGATAACGAGTTCGTGGCCATTCTGGGACCTTCGGGGTCGGGTAAAACTACGATGCTCAACGTTATCGGTGGGCTCGATCATTTCGATTCTGGCGACCTGCTGATCGACGGTATTTCGACCAAAGACTTTCACGATCGCGATTGGGATGCCTACCGCAACAACCGCATCGGATTTGTGTTCCAAAGCTATAACCTCATTCCGCATCAGACCATTTTGGAAAACGTGGAGCTGGCGCTCACGCTCACGGGCGTGGGACATGCCGAGCGCCGCCAGCGTGCGCGCGAGGCGTTGGAGAAAGTTGGCCTGGGCGAGCACGTTAACAAGCGCCCGAGCCAGCTATCGGGCGGACAGATGCAGCGCGTGGCGATTGCCCGTGCCCTGATCAACGATCCCGAGATCGTGCTGGCAGACGAGCCGACCGGCGCCCTGGACTCAACGACATCCGTGCAGGTCATGGATTTGCTCAAGGACGTGGCACGCGACCGTCTGGTTATTATGGTCACGCACAATCCCGAGCTGGCGTACCAATACGCCACGCGCATCGTCAACCTGGCGGATGGTAAGATCACCGACGATTCCGATCCTTTCGATGTCGCTGACGCCACGCGCCGCGAGGCCAAGCCTACGCGCAAAACCTCGATGAGCTTTGTGACGGCGCTGGGGCTTTCTGCCCGAAACCTTATGACCAAAAAAGGCCGTACGGCCATGACGGCCTTTGCGGGCTCGATTGGCATTATCGGTATCGCAGCGATTCTGGCGCTGTCCAATGGCGTGAACAATTACATCAAAAAGGTCGAGGAGGATACGCTCTCGAGTTACCCGCTTACGATCTCCAAGCAGGACTACGACCTGTCGTCCATGATGGGCGGACAGGGGGCCACGGACGACGATACGTCCAAGAACGAGGGTTCGTCCGACGACGGCACCGACGGCAAGGCCAAGGGAACCGATAAGATTCCTGTGGTTACGGCCGTAAAGGATATGTTTGCGAGCGTTAAGTCCAATGACATGACGAGCTTTAAGGCATGGCTCGATGCCGGTGGCGACGGTATCGACAAAGAGGTCAACGCCATCCAGTACGGCTACGGCGTGACGCCGGTTGTCTATCGTGCGGGTAAGGGCGACGAGAAGCCCGTCCGGCTTGTTCCCAATGCTATGACCGAGGCAATGAGCGGAGGCGCGAGCTCGGAGGCAACGGTGAGCATGGAATCCATGGGAACCTCGGTCTTTAACGAGATGATTGACGACCAGAGCCTGCTCGACAGCCAGTACGATGTCGTCGCCGGTCATTGGCCCACGTCTGCCGACGAAGCCGTAATGGTGCTTTCGAGCCGCGGCACGGTGGGCGACTATACGCTCTACAGCATCGGCGCGCTGGATATCGATGAGCTCAACGATCTGGTTAACAGCGCTATGACGGCTGACGGTGGGGTCGAAACGCCCGAGACTGGCACCGACTTTACCTACGACGATGCGTTGTCCACGACGTTTAAGGTGTTGTCGCCGGCCGATGCCTATCGCAAAAACGAAGAGACCGGCATGTGGACCGACATGTCTGGCGACGCCGACTTTATGGCCGCCAAGGTTGCCGACGGTATTGACGTGCACATTGTGGGCGTGGTGCGACCTAACGAGACGGCCAATGCGAGTGCATTGTCTCCGGGCATTGCCTATACGCATGCGCTGACTCGCCAGCTTATGGAGCGCGCCGCCGATTCGCAGATTGTGCAGGAGCAACTCGCCCACCCCGAGACGGATGTCTTTACGGGCAAAACCTTCGACGAACTGCAAGGCGAGGCCAAGCAAGGCGTGAATCTGGGCAGCATGTTCAGTGTGGACGAGGCAGCGCTCAAGAGCGCGTTTTCGTTCGATACATCTGCGCTCTCGGGTGCAGCCGGCGGTATGGACCTTTCTGGCATCGATCTGTCGGGGCTGGACATTGACCTTTCGGGCGTTGGCAAGGACATCGACTTCAGCGACATCATGGCAAAAGCGCCAACCCCAGATTTCTCGGGTATCTTTGACGGTCTGGAACTCACGCCCGAGCAAATGCAGCAGGTGGGAACACTAGCCAACCAGCTGTTTGAGGGCTTTTTGCAGTCTGATCAGTTTAAGGCGCTGTCGCCCGATGATCTTAAGGACGCGTCAAAGCTCTCTGCCGCATTCTCGACGTATCTTGAGAATGATGACACAGCCCAGCAAATCCTAGCCCAGCTCAAAGCGCTCGGCGGCGATGCCCTGGCCGAGCGCCTGCAGCAGGCGATGACCGACTATGTGCAAAAGCAGCTGGCTCCGTATCTGCAGCAGGCTATGGATCAGGTGATGAAGTCGATCAGCGAGCAGATAGCGTCGACGGTATCATCCCAGCTCAAGGCGGGCACGGCAGAGCTCATGGGCCAGATGGCGACGCAGATGTCGTCGAGTTTTGCTAACCTGGCGAGCGCCATGCGCGTGGATGCGAGTGCCTTTGCTCATGCCATCCACTTCAACATGGACGCCGAGGACCTGAGTTCGCTCATGATGAGCTATGCCAAGGCTTCGAAGCTCACCTACGACAACAATCTGACCACACTGGGCTATGCGGACGAGGCCGATCCCATCTCGGTTAAGATTTTCCCGCGCGACTTTGAGGCCAAGGAGCGCGTACTCGATCACATCGATGCGTACAACAAGCAGGTCAAAGCCGCTGGCCACGATGAACAGGCAATCTCATACACCGACTACATGGGCATCATCATGGGTTCGGTGACCGACATCGTGAACACCATCAGCTTGGTGCTCATCGCATTCGTGAGTATCAGCCTGGTGGTGAGCTCCATCATGATCGGCATCATCACCTACATCAGCGTGCTGGAACGCAAAAAGGAGATTGGCATCCTGCGTGCGATCGGCGCGTCGAAGCGTAACGTGGCCAACGTATTCAATGCCGAGACCTTTATCGAGGGCCTCATTGCCGGCGTCTTTGCCATTGTCGTCGTGGTGGCCGTGAGCTTCCCGGTTAATACCTGGGCGTTTGCTGCCAAACAAGTACCCAACCTGATGAGCCTGCCCGTGCAGGATGCGCTGGTACTCATTGCAATTTCTGTGTTGCTGACGGTCGTTGCCGGCTTGCTGCCGGCCCGCAGCGCATCCAAAAAGGATCCCGTGGAAGCCCTGCGCTCCGAATAATGTGACAAAAGGGCGGTTCCTTTGTCGCGTTCGTTGATATGAGAGAAGAGTAGATGATTCTTTCGCTGGCCCCCATGGAGGGGATTACCGGGCATGTGTTCCGTCGCGTGCATGCGGAGTGCTTTGGCGCGCTCGATTGTTATTACACGCCGTTTTTGCCGCCGCCGCGGGTGGGAAACCGCTTTGGCGGCAAGGCGTTTAAGGAGATCGATCCTGCCAATAACCAGGGGCTCAACGTGGTGCCTCAGCTGATGTCCAAGAACGCGGACGAGTTTGTGTGGGCGGCACAGGTGCTCGCCGACATGGGCTATCGCGAGGTCAATCTCAACTTGGGTTGTCCTTCGGGAACGGTTGTCGCCAAGGGCAAAGGATCGGGCTTTTTGCGCAACTTGGACGAGCTCGAGGTGTTCTTGAGTGACGTGTGTGAGCGCTCTCCGCTGCCGGTATCGGTCAAGACCAGGTTGGGGTTGGAAAGTGATGACGAGTACGAGCGCGTGCTCGATTTGTATTGCCGCATGCCGCTGGCGGAGCTGATCGTGCATCCGCGCGTACAAAAGGACCGCTATACGGGCACGCCGCGCAAGGAGTTTTACGGCAAGACGTTGGAGCGGGCGCCGTTTCCCGTGGCCTATAACGGTGACATTTTTGATCTTGAGGATATGGACGCGCTGGTGGAGGCCTATCCCGGCACGCGCCATGTGATGTTGGGGCGTGGCCTGCTCGCGAACCCCGCGCTGGCTCGCATGGTCAAGGGCGGCCCTGCTGCAACGGCTGCTGAGCTGCAGCGCTTCCACGACACGCTGTTTGCGGCATATGCAGAAGAGATTGGCGGCAATGCGGTCTTCCGCATGAAGGAGTGGTGGTTCTACGCCAAGTGCGCTTTCGCTGATCCCGCTACCGTCCACAAGATCGTACGCAAGACCAAAAAGGTCGACGAATACCGCGCTGCCGTCGAGCACGTCTTTCGTGAACAGCCGTTTGCACCCACAGCTCGCTTCCACGGCTAACTAGTCATCGGGGGCGTTCTTTAACGACTGGTCATTTAAGGACGTCCCCAACGACTATGTAGCAAAAAGCTGTACACCAGCATCCAAAGATGTCGAAAAATGTCGACTTTGGATGCTGGTGTACATGTTTGGGTCCGACGGGGGAGCGGGCCTAGGCAATCAGTGCATCAAGTGTAATGAGCTCTCTGAGCCGCTCCGTGCGTGTTTGCCCATGGCGTTTGGCTTTTTCGTCAAACGCCTCAAGAATCGATTCGCCCACACGTGCTGATATAACGACGCTCGGCTCATCGGAGATCGACGGCCTTCCCAGCTTGATGGTGCGACCCTTCGGCCACTCATCTTTTTCGTATGCCTCCGCGGCTTTCTCCAACTCTCCGGGAGCAAACCCCATCATCTTTTCGAGCTGCTTAGCGTCCATAGCGCCTCCTATCGATCGGCATAATGTCGAGCAGAGGTCAACGGATACTCTTTTTGTATACAGTTTTGTAGACAAAAATACAAACAGTTTATCAGGCTAATTAGCTTGTTTTGACCCGCGTGTTCGATAGGAAATGAGCATTGACGGTTTCGATACTCCTTTGCTTTTCAGCCTGGAATTTGGATGCTCATTGAACTTCCGGAGGGGAGCGCTTTATTAAGCTATCGAGATTCTGAGCAGGAGCTCTCACTGGTCTTCGATAATGGGACCAGCTTAATTCGCGACACAGTGTGTCGCGAATGGGAGTAGTCGTTAGGTGTCCTTCAATGGCTAGTCATATAAGAACGTCCAAGTGTCGGATTTTGTCATTTAGTGTCGTCCTCAGCGGCTATTCTGGAGGGTCGTGGTCAAAAAAGGCAAATATGAGTACTGTTGCCATTATAGTTGCATTTATTTTGCTATAAATAGTAGCTCCTGATGAGACTTGTTCCCATTAGGAGCTACTTTTATTGAACATATGAGGAGAAATAACGTCGCCTGCGGACGTATGGAACGTTGAATAGTTCCTGAAGTGATCAAAATCGCTGCTACTAAACAGGTAGCAGTACTCATATTTGCCCTTTTTTGACCACAGCCCTCTCGGAAACCTTTCCAGAGGCGTCAAACAGCCATAATCCAAAGGTCGCCTCAAACAATTAGCCGGCTAAGAGCGTCCATGACTACCCAAAAGCTGTACGCCAGCATCCAAAGATGTCGAAAAATGTCGACTTTGGATGCTGGTGTACATGTTTGGGTCGTATGGGCTGGGGCCCTGGACGGACAGAGCGTGCGTACTAGAGCAGATTCTCCTGCAGCCATGCGATGATGTCGCTCGATTCGTAGAGTGGTTTGCCGTCGATGAACAGGCAGGGAACCTGGCGTTTTCCGCCGACGGCGATGAGTGTCTGCTCGGCTTCGGTATCGGTCGAGATATTGCGCTCGGGGATGGTCACACCGTTATCGGCAAGGAATCGTTTGACTTTTATGCAATACGGGCAGCCGGTCATAACGTACAGCGTGAGCTCATGATTAGTAGCCATGGGTCTCCAATCGGTTGAGGTTTCGATTGAAATACCCAAAGCAGCCGCGGTCTATGCGCGCGTCAACGACGACTCGATGGCCTGGACCAGAAACGCCGTGGCTCCGGTGCCGCAGGGCTTGTCGTAGTAGTCAACAAAGCGCTGGTCGGCAAGATAGCCGTGGGCGAGGCCCAGGTATGCTTCGTCTTGGGGCTCGTGTCCCCAGTTAAGGGCAATCCATCGACGGTGCATTGCGACAAGTTTGTGGGCCTCGTTGCTCTCTGGGTCGCCAATGCCCATGGCAATCGAAAGCTGGCCCAGAACAGCGCGTTCAAGTTCCTTCATGTCGTTCCATGTCTGAGGATCCATATCCAGTAACGTTTCGTTTGCTGCATCGATAGCCTCATTGCCATAGCGAGCCCGAGCCTCGGCGCCGTAGCGTTCCTCGTTTTCCTGCACGGTGCGCCAGCGCTCCAGTTGCGGCAGGACGGCGCCCATGAGCGAGACGGCTTCGTCGAGCGACATACCTGTGTTTTGTGCTAGCCGTGGGGCACAGTCCTCGATCATTGCCTCCATCGTGGTGTCGTAGGTGTACTGGCCGTGGTCGTAGCACCACTTGCAGTAATGTTCGGTCGTGGCGCCCGTGGCATCGGTGCCGCAGTCGCCGGGCGTGAGTATCATGCCGCAGCTCTGGCAATAATGCTCGGGCATTTCGAGCAGGTGGGACAGTGGCTCGCCGGTTACGGCGGCAATGAACTTCATCATGTCGATGCCCGGGGTGACCTCGTCGCGCTCCCAACGGCTGACGGCTTGGCGCGTGACAAAGAGTTTGGCGGCGAGCTGCTCTTGGGTAAGGTGATGGGCGCGACGGATGGCAATGAGCTTTTCTGCAAAGGCCATAGCGGCTCCTTTCTGCTGGTTGATGGCTTAAGCATACGCGGCGGCAGACGCCCTTCCAAGCAACCGTTGGTTGCACGGCGGGGGACCGCGGCGAAGAATTGCACGCAACGCCCCACGCCTCCATGCCGTACAATGACCGGCATGGAACCTATTGCACACATACATACCGACCTGCCGCAGAAGTTCGGCATCCCGCGCAACAGCTTTTTGGCGCCTCATCTGCAGGGACGAATCGTCTTTGAGCCGGAATTTGCCTCCAGTGCGGCGGTTGAGGGTCTGGACTCCTTCTCTCACCTGTGGCTGCTGTGGCGTTTTGAAAACGGCACGCCCGGCGGCACGGCTAAGGATATAGCTGCCGATGCCAAGGCGCAGGACAGGTCCGGCACCAATGCCAAGTGGTCGAAGACCGTGCGCCCGCCGCGTCTAGGCGGGGCCGAGCGTGTGGGCGTCTTTGCCACGCGCAGTCCGTTTCGCCCTAATCCTATCGGGCTCACTTGCGTCAAGCTCGATCGTGTCGAGCTCACCGACGATGGCCCCATCATCCTGTCTCTTATACACATCTGACGCTGCCGAC
>CABSMK010000002.1 GCA_902478825.1 uncultured Collinsella sp. | reverse complement strand
CCCCCTTGCTTCGCAAAGGTCGCGCGGGGGTTTCTTCTGTTCCGACGGCTCGCTCTGCCGCGGCCGCGCTTTTGTCTGGTGGGATTTCGCTGAAGCAAAGGCTCGCCTTCGGCGGGCGTGGTAGCCTTTGTCGTTGATTAAACTTTTTATGTAACGGAAGGACAAATATGGCAGCTGCACAGCCGCTTAAGATTCGCATGGTTGCCGGGCTTGGCAACCCGGGCGAGGAATATGCCGAGACCCGCCACAACGCCGGCTTTAAGGCGATCGACGAGCTGGCCCGTCAGGCCGGCGTCACGTACTGGAAAAACCAGGCCGGCGCCGAGGTCGCGCTCATCAACATCAACGATCCCGAGGAAGAGGGCGGTAAGCGCCAGATTGTGCTGGTCAAGCCGCAGTCGTATATGAATACCTCGGGTGGCCCCATCTCCAAGCTCTGCCGCGAGTACAAAATCAAGGTCGAGGAGCTGCTCGTGATCCACGACGAGCTCGACATTCCCGCCGGCGACGTACGTGTTAAGGTGGGCGGCGGCCACGCCGGTCACAACGGCCTGCGCTCCATCATCGACAAGATGGGCAGCCGCGACTTCAGCCGCATCCGCACCGGCATCGGCAACCCTCCCGGCAAGATGGCCGTCGCCGACTACGTTCTTAAGCAGCTGCGCGCCCGCGAGGCCGAGGATTTCCAGGACACCTGCGCCCGCGCGGCCGACGCCGCCGGCCTGGCGATCGTGCACGGCGTGGTCTATGCCCGCGACCACGTCAACGGTGCCGCCTCCGCCAACGGCAAGCACTAAAACCTACCATTTAGGGACAGGTTTATTTTGGCAGGTTTTATATGCGGAAACGCCGCGGATGCCGCGTCGCAATAAACCCTGTGCCGCCATACATATGCAACGCTCCAAAGGGGGCCGGCCTCACCGAAGCGCGAGGCCGGCCCCCTTTGCCGTTTTACCTGATAAAACCGACCAAAATAAACCTCTCCCCCTTTGGTAGGCCAAAGTGGATAAACCCTGCTCCCAACAGCCGAAGACACACGTAAGTGACATGTCCATGAGGGTATAATTTGCACCGTATGTCTGCACAACGCCTGTGCGCGTACGGTTTTATTCGGGCTACCGTCCATTTCCGTGGAGGCACGGTTCGGCGGCCCTAACAAGAGAGGGGTTCTATGTATAAGATCCTGGAGAAGACGCAGTTCTCGGAGAAGGTGTTCAAGTTCCGCATCGAGGCGCCCGCAATCGCCAAGCATGCGCACGCTGGACAGTTCCTCATGGTCCGCGCCAACGAGACGGGCGAGCGTGTCCCGTTTACCCTGGCCGGCTGGAACGGTGACGAGGGCTGGGTCGAGTTCATCTTCATGGTGATCGGCAAGACCACCGAGATGCTGTCCACATACGAGGCCGGCGAGTCGCTGCGCGACGTCGTAGGCCCGCTGGGCGTTCCCACCGAGATGGCCGAGGGCCCCTGCGCCGTCATTGGCGGCGGCGTCGGCCTGGCAATTGCCTTCCCGGTCGCCAAGCACCTGGTCGAGACCGGTCATGAGGTCCACGCCATCATGGGCGCTCGCACCAAGGACCTCCTGCTCATGGAGGACCAGTTCCGCGAGCTCCTCGACGAGGACCACATCCACATCACCACTGACGACGGCTCCTACGGCGAGCAGGGCGTTGTCACCGCTCCGCTGGAGCGCCTGCTGCAGGACAAGGCCGTGAGCCAGGTCTTCTGCGTCGGCCCCGTTCCGATGATGAAGTTCTCGACCCTCACCGCCCAGAAGTACGACACCCCCATCACCGCGTCCCTCAACCCCATCATGGTTGACGGCACCGGCATGTGCGGCTGCTGCCGCGTCGAGGTGGGCGGCGTGACCAAGTTCGCTTGCGTCGACGGCCCCGACTTCGATGCCACCCTGGTCGACTGGGATGACCTTCGTGCCCGCCAGGCCGCTTACCGTTCCGAAGAGGGCGAGTCCCTCAAGGCCTATGAGGAAAAGAGCTGCGCATGCCACTAGTTAACGGTCGTTTCGTTGCCGATATGAAGTCGCCCCGCACCCCCGATAACGAGGAGCCGGCTGCCGAGCGCGCCTGCGACTTCCGCCCCGTCGACAAGGGCTTCACCGAGGAGATGGCGCTGGCCGAGGCCGAGCGCTGCCTCAACTGCAAGAAGCCGTTCTGTGTTGAGGGCTGCCCCGTCAACATCAACATCCCCCGCTTTATCGAGCAGATCCGCGCGAAGGACTTCGGCGGCGCTCTCGATACCATCCGCGAGGACTCCATGCTTCCCGCCATCTGCGGTCGCGTCTGCCCGCAGGAGAACCAGTGCGAGGGTAAGTGCATCCGTGGTAAGAAGTCCGAGCCCGTGGCCATCGGCCAGCTCGAGCGCTTCCTGGGTGACCGCCCCGAGCTCGCCTCCACGCCCAAGATGGCTCCCAAGAACGGCAAGAAGGTCGCCGTCGTCGGTTCCGGCCCGTCCGGCATCACCTGCGCCGGCGAGCTCGCCCGCAACGGCTTTGACGTCACCGTCTTCGAGGCCTTCTTTACCGGCGGCGGCGTGCTGGTCTACGGCATCCCCGAGTTCCGTCTGCCCAAGGCGGTCGTCAAGCGCGAGATTGACGGCCTGGAGGACATGGGCGTCAAGTTTGAGTACAACTCCGTCGTGGGCAACATGGCCACGGCCGAGGAGCTGTTCGAGCAGGGCTTCGACGCCATCTATGTGGCGACCGGCGCTGGCCTGCCCAAGTTCCTCAACGTCCCCGGCGAGAACCTGCCCAACGTCTTCTTCGCGAACGAGTACCTCACCCGCGTGAACCTGATGAAGGCCAACAAGTTCCCCGAGTACGACACCCCCACCAAGCACGGCAAGAACGTCGTCGTCTTTGGTGGCGGCAACGTGGCTATGGACGCCGTCCGTACCGCCAAGCGTCTGGGCGCCGAGCACGCCATCATCGCCTACCGTCGTACCGAGGACGAGATGCCCTGCCGTCGCGCCGAGCTGCACCATGCTAAGGCCGAGGGCGTCGAGGTTCTGCCGCTCGTCTCCCCGCTCGAGTTTGTCGCTGGCGAGGACGGCTCCGTGTGCGCCGTCAAGGTCCAGAAGATGGAGCTCGGCGAGCCTGACGAGTCCGGCCGTCGTCGCCCGGTGCCCATCGAGGGCGCCATCGAGGAGATTCCCTGCGACGTCGCAATCTCGGCTATCGGCACCAACGCCAACCCCTTCGCAAAGAAGATCGGCGGCAAGATGGAGCTCAACAAGTGGGGCTACATCGTTGCCGACGAGGAGACTGGCCAGACCACCGATCCCCGCATCTGGGCTGGCGGCGACATCGTCACCGGTGCCGCTACGGTCATTCTGGCGATGGGCGCCGGCAAGAAGGCCGCTGCCTCCATCACCAAGAGCCTGCTGGGCGAGTAATCACCTACAGCGCTAGCCATCAAACGGCAAAGTCCCCGTCGAGCACACGCCCGGCGGGGACTTTTTCTATGCCGACCACCCAACCACCACGATGGGGACAGGCACCTTTGTGATGGTTTTGGTCGGTTAGCCTTCGAGCTGGGCCACTTTGTAGCGGTAGGCAGCGGCGATAACGTCTTTGCAGCCCTCGCGGCCCAGCTTGGCGCGGTTAACGACGATGTCTTTACCGCTCGTCATCTTCCACTTTCCGGCACTGTAGCGCTTATAGAACGCCTCGCGCGCCTTCTGCTGCTGTTTGACCAGCTTGGCACCCTTCTTTTTGTTAAGGCCACGCTTCTTGCGCACGATCTCGACGCGGTCCTCAAAGGGTGCGGTCACCAGCACGGCAATGTGGTTGGGGTTGTTGCGCAGCAGATAATCGGACAGGCGGCCTTCGATAATGCAGCTCTCGGTCTCACCCAGATCCAAAATCACCTGGCTCATCTTTTGGAACAACTTGTCCGAGTACGAACGCGCATCGTAGCGGTCGGGCAGAAACGCCATGTTCTCCACGGCCAGACGCTCGTCGTAGGCGGCCATCTTGTCGAGCGACTCGCCCGCGCGCAGCGAAGCACGCACCAGCAGCTCGTTATCGTACAGCGGAATCCCCAGCTCATCGGCGAGGATACGACCAATCTCGTGGCCCTCGGCGCCAAAGTCGCGCGCGATGGTAATGACCACAGGACTCTTCTTATTCTCCAGATCGCTCATCGCGATTCCTTTCTCTATGTGACAAAGGGACTGTCCCTTTGCCACATTCTACGCTGCCACCATTCGCCTCTGATAAGCCCTCACCAGCAGCGAGATACCAAAGTTGAGCACAAAGTACATCGCAAACACCAGGCCGTAGAGCATAAGAACCTGCGACAGATCGATCGCGTGGGCCATCACGACATTTGCCGTGTACATGAGCTCGGCCACGTTAATGCCCGAAAGATACGAGCTGTCCTTAATGACGGTCGTGCACTGGCTAAACAGCGCCGGAATAATCGTCTTAAACGTCTGCGGCAGAATGATGTAGCGCATGGTGGCAAAGAAGCCGAAGCCCTGGCTCTGCGCCGCCTCAAACTGGCCGCGCGGAATCGAGTTGAGGCCGCCGCGCACAATCTCGGCCATAACAGCGCTGGTAAACAGCGTAAAGGCGATGGTCGAAATCACAATGTCCAAACCCTGCACCGTAAAGTAGATAAAAAGGATCCACAGCAGGTTCGGCGTGCAGCGGAACAGCTCGATATAGGCGCTCACCAAAATACGGAACGGGCGGGGCGCATAGCTCTTAACGAGCGCCAGCACCGTGCCAAAGATGAGCGAGAAAAAGATCGACAGCGCCGAGATCTCTATGGTCTTAACAAAGCCGCCCCAAATGTAGAGCAGGTTGGTCGCGTTGAAGATTTCCATGCGCTAGGCCTCCTCTACGTTGTCGAGCCCCAGCTCGGCCAGGCTCACGCCGCGCGGACGCTCCTTGGAGCGGCGCTCGAGCCACTGCACCAGCATGGCGAGCGGAAAGCAGATGATGAAGTACATAAGGCAGCAGACGATGTATCCCTGCAGGTAACCGTACAGACTCACAAAGTTATCGGAACGGTACATAAGGTCGCCGCCGGCCACAAGCGCCAGCACCGACGTGTTCTTGACCAGGTTGAGCGCCTGGTTACACAGCGGCGGCAGAATGATCTTGAACGTCTGGGGCAGCACGATGTACCAGTATGCCTGCGCACGGGTGAAGCCCTGGCTCTGGGCCGCCTCCATCTGACCGCGCGGAACCGCCTCGATACCAGTGCGGATGACCTCCGAAATGTAGGCCGCGTGATACAGGCCCACGCCCAAGAAGCCCAGCACGAACGGCGCGATGCGCACCGGCTGGTCGGCACCGGTTATGGTCTGCAAAAACTGCGGTCCGGCCATGTACATAAAGAGCACCTGCACGGGCAACGGGGTGTTCTGGTAAAACTCCACGTACACGCGGCTTATGGCGCGCAGCACGCGCGAACGAGTGGTAGAGAACACGCCCAGCAGCGTGCCCAGCACCAGCGACAGCAGCAGACCGGCAACGACCACCTGTAGCGTCACGCCAAAGCCCTCCCAGAAGGGCCCCATATTTTGAAATGTCGTCGACCAACGGTCGGCGTCAAATAATCCTTCGAGCATTTGATTCCTTCCTTGGACGATGCGCCTATACAAGACCCCAGGTCTTGACCTCTTGGTCGAGCCAGCCATCGGCCAGGCGATCGCAAATCACCTGATCGACCACGGCCGAAAGGTCGCAGCCCTTCTTGGTCGCCACGCCGTAGCCCTGCTCGCCAAACTTGACCTCGGGCTGCAGCAGCTCAACGGTCTCGTTCATATAACCGGCCAGCGTGGAGCGGTCCATGGCAAAGACGTCGATATTGCCGGCGTCGAGCGAACTCTTGATGATGGGGTAGCCGCTAAAGGCCCTAAACTCGGGCTTGCAGCTAAAGCCGTTGTCCTTGATCATCTGCTCGATCAGGCTCTGCGTGGTAGCGCCCTGGCTCACGCCAATGACCTTGCCGTCCAGGTCCTCAATCGAGGTAAAGCCCGAACGCTTCTTGACCATGAGTCCCACGTAGTCGGTGCGGTACGGCGTCGAGAAGTCCCAGCTCTTCTTGCGCTCGTCGGTGATGGTGTAGGTCGCCGCGACCACGTCGAGTTGGCCGTTATCGATCAGCGGGCCGCGCGTCTTGGGCGTCACGTCGGTAAACTCGACAAGCTCCTGGGCACGGGCCTCCTTGTAGCTCACGCCAAAGACGGCGGCCGCGATCTGGTAGCACAAATCGACCTCCATGCCCTCAAAGCGACCCTTGGCGGTATCGTAATAGCCGTAGCCGGGAACGTCCTTCTTAACGCCGGCATTCAGATGGCCACGCGACTTGATGGCCGCAAGCTTAGACCCCTTGTCGGAGTCCTCGCCGCTGGTGGAGTTGCCGCAACCGGCAAGCGCGGTCCCCGTCAGCGCAAGCATGCCGGCGCCCGCCAGCTGCAAAAAGTGACGGCGCGACACGGCCGCCCTCGTCATATCCGTCATGTCCATCACCGTGCCTAGTGCAAAATCTTGGACAGGAACTCACGGCAGCGCGGGTTCTCGGGATTATCGAAGAAGTGCTCGGGGGTGCCCTCCTCCAGAATGCGGCCGTCCTCCATAAAGATGACGCGGTCGGCCACCTGGCGCGCAAAGCCCATCTCGTGCGTCACGCAGATCATGGTGATATCCTCCTGCGCGAGCTCAATCATAACGTCCAGAACCTCCTGGACCATCTCGGGGTCGAGCGCCGAGGTCGGCTCGTCAAACAGGATGATGGGCTGCTTGGTGCACAGGGCACGGGCGATGGCAATGCGCTGCTGCTGACCGCCCGAGAGGTTCTGCGGATACTCGCCGGCCTTATGCGCCATGCCGACACGCTTGAGCGCGGCGATGGCGATCTCGGTCGCCTCCTCCTTGCTCTTCTTTTGCAGCTTGATGGGCGCGAGCGTCAGGTTGCCCAGCACCGTCATGTTGGGATACAGGTTGAACTGCTGAAACACCATGGAACTATACTTGCGAGCCATCTCCAGGTGATTCTTTTTGGTGAGCGGCGTACCGTCGATGACGACCTCGCCCGACGTGGGCTCCTCCAGATAATCGACGCAACGGATGAGCGTCGACTTACCCGAGCCGGAAGGCCCGATCATTACGAGCTTCTCGCCGCGCTTGACGGTGAGATTGATATCTTTGAGCACATGCAGGTCGCCAAAGTACTTGTTGAGATGCTTGATCTCGATCATGTCTGCCATGAATGTCCCTTCCCTGCGTTTACACGAGTTGAACTATTGTACGGAAAGAACCACGTTTCCGCAGCCCACACTACATTCCCGTAAAGAACCCGCAACCTTTAACCCACTCATTGGGGACAGACTTAAATGAGTACCCGCTCATTGGGCACTCATTTAAGTCTGTCCCCAATGAGTACCCAGCCCAGCAAAAAGGGGCGCGACCACAATGGTCACGCCCCTCAAGACCCGAAAATAATACAACCGACCTTGGGATTGAACGTCAGATTGCCGCGTGTACGGGTTTGCAACGTCGAGCCGTTACGCGGTTTGGTAAAACCGCGTAACAAATTACGCGAGTTTGGCGCCGACGATCTTTGCTGCTGCCGGCTTATCGAAGTTGCCGCCGGTGGCCTTACCCAGAGCGCCCATAACCTGGCCCATCTGCTTCTTAGAGGTCGCACCCAGCTCGGCGATGACCTGCTCGATCAGGGCCTCGAGCTCCTCGTCCGAAACCTGCGCGGGCAGCAGGCTCTCCAGAATCTTGACCTGCTCGGTCAGGTTGTCGGTACGCTCTTGGTCGGTGCCGGCCTTGATGGACATCTCCAGCGTCTCGCTCGTCTGCTTAATCAGACGCTTGATCATGCTGTTGACGTCTTCCTCGGTCACATCACGACGCTCGTTGACCTCGATATTCTTCACCTCGGCCTTAACCTGGCGAATGATAGACAGGCGAACCTTGTCCTTGGCCTTCATGGCCGCGATCATTTCCTTCTGCAGCTCTTCGTTGGTCATCTGCATATCCTCCTCAATAGCGTGGGCGGCACTCACGCGGGCACCGCCCCATGATTACTCAGTCGTCGACGAATCGTCGGTCGAACTCTTGGTGACGCCCTTCAGGCTGACGTTGTACGGCACGTCCTTGGGCATGGGGTTAACGGTGATGTCGGCGTCCTTCTTGTACTGCTCCAGCCACTCGCTGTACGCGGTGCTTGCCGCCTGCGTCTTCACCACGTTGGAGACGTACTTCTTGATGTCCTTGGGCACCTGCTTAATGTCATCGACCTGATTATCGACATGGAAGTAGTCGGTGCACTTGATGATGTGATAACCATAGGTCGACTCAACGACGTCACTCACATCGCCCTTGTTGAGCCCCTCGAGCGCCGCCTGGTAGCTGTCGACGAAGGTGGTGAGCTTGTCCCAGCCCACATCGCCCTTCTTATCCTTGGAGCCGGTATCGTCGGAGTACTGCTCCACGGCATCCTCAAAGCTCAGCTCGCCGGAGTTGATCTTGTCCAGGCACTCCTGCGCCTTGGCCTTGGCGGCAGCCTTGTCCTCGTCAGATGCGTCGGAATCGACCTTGATCAGGATATTCGACGAACGACGGGCGTCGTTGTAGTTGGACAGGTTCTCATTGATGTAATCGACAATCTCGCTGTCCTTGGGCTTGCTGGTGGGTGCCACGGCATCCTTGAGCTTCTGCTGCGCCAGGCTCTCCTTGAGCGAATCCTTGTAGGTGTCCTCGGTGTAGCCATAGGTCTTAAGCGTCTTCTTAAAGGCTTTGGCGCCGCCCGCGCTCTTGCACGCGTCCTTCCAAGCCTTCTCGACTTCCTCGTCCGAGACGGTTACGCCGTTTTCCTTCTGCGCTTGCTGAAGCAGGATCTGCTGCGCGTAGGAGTCGATAAGCTGCTTGCGGTACTTCTTGGGTGTGAGGTCGTTGTCGACCAGGTACTGCGCCCAGTCCTTGTCCTTGGTGTAGCCGTAGGACGTGCGCATGCTCATGATCTGCTTGGTCACGGTGTCCTCGGTGAGGTTGGTGCCGTTGATAGTGGCAGCCACACCGCCGGTGAGTTTGTAGCCTGTACTAGTGTCCTCGGTCTGCGACATCAGGCCGGAGCACGCCATGGCCGAGACGGAGAGCAGCATCGCCAGCACGCCGATGACCACCAGGACAATCTTGACGGTCTTGGACACATAGGTCTTGCGCTGCTTCTTACGAGAGCTGGAGGCGGCGCGGGACCGTTGCTCGGACGTCGGCGCGACCTCGGGGTTCTTTTTCTTATTTGCCATGTTTGGCCTTTCGCATCACGAATCGAACAAACGCCATTGTGTCACAACGCAGCCCCCGCGGCACACCTGGTGCATGGGGGACAGGTTAATCTGCACCATTTTGGTGCAAAGGGGACAGGTCTGGCAGTTGGCAGTTAGGGACGTTCCTTTTCTGCCGGCAGATGGAGACTGTCCCCGGCTGCCGGCAGTCCCCCAGTGCCGGCCTTAAAAGTGTCGACGGATGGCGTCGACCATGTCCTGCTGCGTGATTTGGCCGAGTACATCGGCTGCAGCGTCGGCATCCATAAAGATATTCATAAGCGCCTGAAGTGCCTCGACCTGACCGCCCGGCTCGGCAATGCCCAGGTTGATGATGATCTGCGCCGGCACCGGGGCGCCCATGCCCGCCATCGCGTTGAACGTCACAGGTGCGGCGGGCTTTACCACCGCGATATAGGGCTTGGCCACAAATCCCGGATCGGTATGCGGAATGGCGATGTTTGCCGCCGGCATAGCGAGACCCGTAGGATAGGCGTCCTCGCGCGTGCGGACGGCATTGAGCCAACCCTCACCAATGTAGCCGCGCAGGGCAAGCTCACCCTCGAGCCGCGCAAACACCTCACCCGGCGTCGCGCACTCCCAATCAAAAAACACCAGCTCAGGCGAGAATAGCATCTCGGCGTTATCCGCCATACTGTCCTCCAAAGTTGTACGAGGTTCACAATGCCCCATATGATAGCGAAACGAGACAGACAAGGTTAGCCGAGGATCCCGATCATCTCGACCGCGCGAGCAGGTGTCAAGCACACCTCGGGCATCGCCTCCAGCATGCGCCGGTCGCTCGTGACCACATAGTCAACATCCGCCGTCTCGCCCGAAGCGATGATGAGGTTGTCTTCAAGATCCGGCATACGCTTGCCAAGCATGCGCGCCATCTCGCATTCTGCCAACGAAAGCGGAGAGGCAGTTGCCACCTGCATCATGTGCTCGATGCAGGCCCATGACGCCGGGGCAAACGATACGTTAATCCCATTCGCATTCCGTCGGGCTAGACGCCGAGGCAAAATATAGAACACATCCTTTGCCGTCGTGGGCGCATACAGAAGGTCGATCTTTCCCGCCTCGGCCAGTTCAACCAATCTCTTCGCTTCGTCGAACGCCCCCTCTTGCAGGTAATAATCGAGCCAAACGTTCGTATCTACCAAGAGACGCTTTGCCTCAATCATCGACAATTCGCCTCTATGTCGGCAATCATCGCGTCATACATATCATCTCGTACGGCATCCCAGTCTTCCGCCGAAGATTCTGCCGATGCGAAATCCGACGCGCTCAGCCCCAACGAGGAAAAAGCTAGGCCACACCCCTGTTCGGCGAGGCTCTCCTCACGGAGTGCCTCACGCTTATCCGCCACCATAAATCCCGGCAACGCTTGATGCTCGACAAGATAGACCCAAAGCGCGCGAATGGCATCGCTCGGCCCCAACCCATTGCGAGTTAGGACCGCATCGCCACCGGCTTTGAGCATAGGATCAATTCGCGTGTTGAGCTGCACCGTTGCTGTACCCATAGCGGCTCCTCTCTACATGCTAGCAGTATAGCAAACATGAAAGGCCACGCAAAAGGGCCCCGCCCGCACGCGGACGGAACCCTATCGGATTTTTTGGGATGGAAATGACACCCGTCACGTTATTCAGAGTCCAAAATCAAAGAGGCTATAAAAGCTGAGAGGGCTCATGTGATTCCATAAGCCCCCTCAGCTTTTTCGATAGTTAAGTCACAACAGCGCTTCGTCATTAACAAACACAAGCTGCCTCATTTTCCCGCTTCTGCCCTTTAGGCCCAATACGGAATATACCTTCGATATTTGGCGCCCGCATCCTCGTCCTCTTCCTTTATCAACGCCTCTTCCAGGCACTCTCTGATTAGACGAGACATCGCCACCGTGTTTTTCTTTTCATCGGAAAGTCCAAAACGCTCTCGCAGTGACTGATTGCTCATCGACTCGCCTTGGGCGTACAAAAGACAAGCATGCCAGTACACAGCATTTTTTCGTTCGCTTTTTTTCATTCGAGTATATGGGCAATCGCAATAGAGCGTCACGAGCGTTCCCAGCCCGCCCTCACTCTTGATAACCGGTGAAGGCATGCCGGCTTTTTCGAGCGAATCTACGATTAAATCCCAGCCCGTACCGCCTTCTTCGCAAAGATCCATTTGGCGCATGAGGGACGCCATCATCGAATTGCGCGTTTTCGGCTGCGCGTTGAGCACGCGTTCTGCCGGAATAAGCGTTGTCCCGGGATTAGAAAACTCGATACGATTGTCGTAAATCGCAACAAGAGGCCCCGCCGTGTTGTCAGCGATGTCTTGATGGATCACGGCATTTGATAGCAGTTCGCGAATCGCCCTTTGGGGGTAGGCCGTCTGGATGCGTCGAAATGCGCCATCCAACGTCTCAACAGCCGGAATCATCGACATGATCAGTTGCTCAGCCTGCGGAAGCGCTAAAGCGTAACCCTTATCGATTTCAGTATCACCAATAATGTCAAAGCTGCCTTTTCCCGCATATCGCACAATTCGCAGCATGCGTTTTCTGAGCTCCGGATAGCGAGAGAGCCTCTTTCCCACTAGAAGCATCCCCAAGCGCGTCATGCTATAACGGCCGTTGTCTTGGCGATGAATCAGCTCTTGCTCACAGAGAGCAAGAATTACTCCGTCCAGATCGACGGGTCTCCTCAATCTGCACAGCTCAAAATATGCATCAATATCCAGAATCTCGGCGACCTCTTGAGGCGTCAGATCGCTCTCAACTACAGCGAGCTCCGCGTTCCCCGCCTGCAAGCGACGCCACAGCTCCGCCTCTCGCGCACTACCAGGAAGCAGTTCTGCCGTCGAAGATCCCTCTCGGATGTAGGCGGTCTTATCAAAATAGACCGGCTGAGCGTTCGCGGCGTGCACTTTCAGCACCACAAAGTGCTTTGTCTCATGGTCAATAACCGCAAACTCGTAATTCGCATTGTTTGAGAGCGCAAGCTTGAGCCACATCAAAAGCTCTTGGTTTCCCTTGCCCTTTGCGTGATATGGGTTGAACTGGGTACCCACAAGCTCATGAGCATCGTCGCTCACGCCCCAGATCTTATAGGCATATGCACGGCCGCAGTAAGCGGCAGCGTTGGCAAGCGCAGAGATGTCACGCCCCGTTCTAACGGGGTCGCTATTACTCTCTTTAAACTCAAGCCACTCGGTTTCATCAGGATAGCCGATAAGTGAATAAATCAGCTCCATGCCATCTGCTTCACCCATTGAGCCTGCCTCCTTGCGCTCATTTTGATAACAAAATGATAAATAGACGACAAATAGAATTGTGCACAATTTGAAGCTGAAGGCCAAGTTTTTCTGGTCATTTTCCCAGATAATCTCAATGCTGGAAGCTTTGTTCTCTGCAAAAGAGTCGACTGCCGTAATTGACAGGCAAGAAGATATGGCTCCGATGTCAAAAGGAACTCAAGCAGCAGGGAATGTAATTAAACCAGCAACTATCGCCAAGCAAATGGGCGTTGTCCTTATCCAGCATCATGTCCTTCGAACAAATCGAGCGGCAGCGGCACAGCAACGAAAAACACAGCTGGCAAACAGTGGCGCAGCGGCACTCCATTTTTATGTATTTCTGAAATTTCCGAAAAAGCCAGAATCTCATTAGCATTTGATAATGCACCCCCCCCCGATGGCGTATCTTATTCTTGGTTAGCATTTGTTAACGATATGTGCCCGTTGGAGCGATTCCGTGTCCCTGGATCCGAATTTTTTCTGTCAGTACGCCCCGTGCGACAACCAAAACCTATTAGCCGAGCTAGTGGCAATGGCTTCAATCCAGCAATTTCAAAAAAGAGAAATTATCCTTGAAATGGGTACCCAACAAAAATGGTTTTACCTTTTAAAACAGGGGGTAGCCTGTTCGTATTCTCTACAAAGCGATGGTTCGGAAATCACTGACTGCATAATGGCGGAGCCGGGCATGCCTGTAATGCCTAGCCCCGAGTTTGACATTCCATCCCCGACTTATATTGAAGCTTTAACAGACTGCACGCTCGTTCTTCTCAAGATAAGCGATGTTCAAAATAAAGCCCAATATAATCCAGGACTTGCAACTCTCATTAACCGATATCTATCAAGGGCTTGGCACGATCATTATAAAACCGAATCCGCCCTTAGGCTGTTGCCGGCTCGTGACCGCTACAAATGGTTTCTCGAGGAGTATCCGGGGGTTATCGACAGGGTCCCCCATTCGCGCATCTCATCATTTTTGGGCATGTCACCAATTACGCTTTCACGCGTAAGGGCAAACATATAGCAACGAGAAACTATTTCCTTTTACGTTTAATCTCAACGGTTATTGCTGAGCCGCATTCAGGACAAAAGTTGATCTCTCTACTGTATGCAATCCTACACTTCTTGCAATAACGCCATATGTCGCCCATATCAATAGGACTAGCGCAATTTGTACAGAATTGAGCATCTATCTCATTTTTTGTACCGCAGCATTGGCATTCGATCTCATCGCAACAATTGGGACGTTTTTTCATTGGAGGGACCGGACAAGGATGACGTCTAGGCACCAAATCTTCAATTTGGGCATAGCAGAGGCGCTGGCTCTCTTTGATGTTTATCAGCATGCCGATTCGATGCTCAATACTCGACCGTATTTCATCTTCGCCCTCGCTTTTAACGATATCGTCGCATAACGCATCCACTAGAACCTGATAGTCATCTTCAAGTCTTCGCGCTTCTTCTTCAAGATCATAGATCAACTCAATGCGCGGCGTGGATCGTTCACCCGCATCAAGATGGAATGGCTCATGGTCAACTGGCAGCAGTGGCATATTATCCTCCTCTTAGCTTGCTGGCTAACTATCGCAATCAATCACTAACCAGCCATTATCGCCGAAAGGCGATGGCGTTCTGGTCCCCCACATGCAGCACCTCGGCAGACATAACAAGTCTCTGCGCCACAGCGACATCATCTGCCTTGTGTCGCGTATTAAGGTCTTTCATTTCATCCGCGTAATCTCGACACAGCTACTTGCGGCCTCCGTTACGAATTTCCCAGTATTTAATGTCGTCCAACGTTTCTTGGATCCGATCCATCTTGGCATCACGCAATAAATTATCAATCTCGTCACTGCAATCAGATCTTGTGCTTCTGCTCGATATTGACTGCGTCGTTCCTGAATCGGAGAACAGCTCGCTAAAGAACTCGCCCGGAGCTGCAACGATCGCCAAGAATCCCATTGACCAGAACAAGACACAAATCAGCCTTACAAACCAGCCATATCCGTTTTCAAAGGCAAATTGACCGCCAAAAATAACCGCTCCGCAAAATGACGCAATGGGCATAAGCAGGTCTCCAATGAAATGCCCTGGACCGAACATAACGTAGCAAATATAAACTGAATAAGAGGGATTGACGAAAACCATAATCGAGACTGCGCTCATAGCCGCCAACACCAATAGGGGACTCTTCCAGCACAGCGAACAAGTCAATACCACAAGCCCAAGATATACAAGCACTATCCAAAATGCGATGGTTGAGGTTTTGGGAGATTCCGCCCATTCGCCCCAAAAGCCCGACACAGCATACTGCGCCGCCGCCCCATTGGATGAAACGACCGAAGCAATGTATACAACCATTGCTCCAAATATAAAAATTGCTATTAAATCGATTGCTTTTCTCATTTTACCCCTATCCGCAAATATCGCTTTTTTCTAGCGTCCTATAGTCTTTTGGCCGCTATTGGCTACTTTGTTTAGATTTCGGCCTCCAGCAGACATGAAAAAAGCCATACCCTAACGGCGCTCACGACAAAGACCGCTTGCCCACATCAAGTCAAAATGAATCACGGTCAACCGAAGACAGTGACATACCCATATCCTTCGCTTGGCCTCTAGCATCGATCACTTGTCACTTAACCTAAGTCTTTCCAGAAGCCAATGGCGACCGGATAACGTTGGCTTGAAGCTCGCTGACAAGATTAACGAAATCACCGGGTGTCCAAATTAAATCGGGCACCCGGCTACCAGTATCCTTATATTTTTACGGCCCAGCCATGCATTTCAGTCATCAATAAACACCGTATCGCTATCTAATGCAGCCTAGACTATGCTCCTAATTGCACCCTCCGCTTGGGACAGGAGCCCTTTCATCTTTTTCTTTTGCATCCACCCGTTAACGCCCGTCAAATCGGATTCACCCAGGAGAGCATCGCCCATCCATCCCTCAAGCACAATTTCCCTTTCGCCAAAAGCAATCGTAAAATTGCGCTGCAGCATCAGTACGCCGTCGCCCTTCGACCAACAAGGTTCACCCTTAATTAGTTTCTGTTGAAAACCGGCGCCTTCAATGATGCTCTTCCAGATCTCTAAGACTCTTGGCGTATCAATTTGACCGTGCGCGCAAATCGTTACTGTTGTCCTCGGCATCTCAAGCCCCTTCTTATTGACCCAACTCTTGACCACAGTTCGGACAGTGCTTTGCATCTCCTATGATTCGAGTTTGGCAATAAGGACATACTTTGCCTTTGTTCCGTGTCGAATCAATATCAACAACATTCTTGGATGTATAGCGCACGCTTATAAATAGAAGCGCGCCAACAATCAGTAAAACAAATCCGATTCCAATAATTGCCAAAACCGAAAGCTCCATGCTGGTAAGAGGAGCTTTAAATGTATAACGATGAGATAGCATCGCTTTTGTTATAAGCCCGTAGACCAGCGCAAAAAGCCCCAAGCCAAGTGACAGCAATGCAACGGTTTCTTTTTTTGGTTTCATTAGATCCACCCTCCAGTCAGGCAACCAACCCGTCAAATCTCGCAATCGACATGACTCCCACCGTTCAAATTTCTAGAAAACATGGTGGCTTTAATGCCATAGCCCTCGTTTGGGCTCGAAATCAAACACGAAATTATTTAGGCAAACTTTATTATCCACACTGGAAACAAACAGGCATTAGCATTTGATAACGCCCCTGCGGCATCTGAGCAACAACCGCACTAGTAGCAAACGGCTCAATCTGAGCAAAAAGAGGATGCGGACTGGTGAACAATTTATACTTTGATGTGTGCCGGGCTCGTGACAATGATGTTTGTCACGAGCCCGGCATGGTATTCATCTATGGCATTCCCCATCTTCACACGGTCGGCGTGTCTTAGCTCTCATTCTCTCGTGTACGTTTCGTTGTTGATAACAAGCTCATCCCCATTGAGAAAATAGAGCCTATCATCCGCCTCTTCAGCTTCCTCTTTGCTGCTGGCTTTCTTCCAATGTTGAGAGCTGATATTTCCTTGACTGCTACTTAGAACCAATGTCTCGTCTTCTTGAATCGTATAGCGATCGCAGCTTTCCAGCCACGCACCGTTATAGGTAAAAGGAACCGAACAATCACCATTCTCATCAAATTGGAGAATTTCGTCTCCGTCGTCGTTCGCCCAAGTTCCAACAATCGACTTCTCACCACATCCAACTAGACCAATCAGCGGGACAGAAGCCGCGGCAACGGCCATTTTAATTGCTGTTCGTCTCGAAAATAATTGTGCACCCATCTTTGCTCCCAACAGACAGCACCCGTACAAAAGATAATTTGATTATCCCCATAAGATTATTTAGCGCATTATCATTTGATTATGGTCCGACGTATCCCGAGCATAAAGAAGAGCAAATGGCTCTATTAGGCTAAATTAATCTCTTGCCGGATCGCGTCTCTTGGCGAAGCAATTGGACTATGAACATCAAGCTGTGGCAATCGTTTGCCTCAAACAACGTAGATCGCAATGCATAAAAATGGCGGTTAAGCGTACCTCCGACGCTTAACCGCCAACACAAACCAACGACTAGCGCGTCGGGTCAACTGCCACCTTGCCACTCTCCAGCACGTGGATGCGACCGTCGGCGAGCATCTGCACAACCTCGGGATACAACACGTGCTCAATCGCGTGGATGTGCTCCTCGAGCGTGTCAACGTCCCAGCCCTCCTCAACAGCCAGCGCGCGCTGGGCGATGATGGGACCGTTGTCGTAGATCTCGTTGGCAAAATGCACGGTCACACCGGTCACCTTGACGCCGCGCGTAAAGGCATCGTCGATCGCGTGGGCACCGGTAAAGCTCGGCAGCAGGGCCGGGTGCAGGTTGACCACACGATTGGGGAACGCCGCCAGTAGCGGCGTGTGCACCATGCGCATGTAACCGGCCATGACCACATACTCGCAGCCGCGCTCGAGCAGCTCGTGCGCAATAATCTCGTCGGCGGCGATAGGGTCGGCGTAGACGTCCTTGGAAAGCGTCAGCGTCTGGATGCCCGCGCGCTCGGCACGCTGCAGGCCCTTGGCCGAAGGACGGCTCGACACCACGAGCTCAATCGAGGCGTTGAGTTTGCCGGCGGCGATCAGGTCGATCAACGCCTGTAGGTTGGTACCCGAACCGCTGATGAGCACGCCGATCTTGAGCGGCTCGGCGGTATCAGTGCCGGTCGGACGGGTATAGGGCGCAAGACCCAGGCCCTCGGCGGCAGTCATCTGCTCGTTAGCGCTCATCGGAGTACACGACCTTACCGGAGCCCTCGGCGCACTCGCCCACGCGGAACGGCTTCTCGCCCAACGCGACCAGGGCATCGGTTACCGCGGCCTCGTCCTCGGGGGCGACAATCAGGCACAGGCCGACGCCCATGTTGAAGGTCTTGCATGCCTCGTTGGGCGCAAGCTCGGCCTGGCGCGACACATAGGTGATGACGGGCGGAACGTCCCAGCCCATCTCGGCGCCATTGCGGGTGACCACGGCGTCGACGTCGTCGGCCAACGCGCGGTTAAGGTTCTCGGTGATGCCGCCGCCGGTGATATGGGCAATCGCGTGCACCGGAGCGCCACCGCGCAGCAGCTCAAGGATCGGCTTGACATAGATGCGCGTAGGGGCCAGCAGAGCGTCTGCCAGCGATGCGCCGCCGAGCTCCTCGAGCGGGCGACTCAGCTCCTCGGCCTTAGCGGCGGCCTCGGGCGTACCCGGCTTGATGCCGTCAACGCCGATGACCTTACGCACGAGCGAGTAGCCGTTGGAGTGCACGCCGGTGGAAGGAAGGCCCAGAATCACGTCGCCGGGGCGGACGTTGACGGGATCGAGCATCTTGGGACGGTCGACGACGCCCACGGTAAAGCCGGCGAGGTCGTAGTCGGCCGGAGCCATGACGCCCGGGTGCTCGGCCATCTCGCCACCCACGAGCGCGCAGCCCGCGAGCTTGCAGCCATCGGCCACGCCCTTGATGATCTTTGCCATGTGCTCGGCCTCGATGTGGCCGATGGCAACATAGTCCAGGAAGAACAGCGGCTCGGCGCCCGAAGCCAAGATGTCGTTGACGCACATGGCGACCAGGTCCTGGCCCACCGTCTCGTGACGGTCCATGATCTGGGCAAGCACGAGCTTGGTACCAACGCCGTCGGTGCCGCTGATCAGGATCGGGTCTTCCATATCCTTAAGCGCGGCGGCCGAGAACAGGCCGCCAAAGCCACCGATGCCACCAATAACCTCGGGACGGTTGGTGTCCTTAACCATTTGCTTAATAGCGTCGACGGCGCGGCCGCCCTCGGCGGTATCGACGCCGGCATCCTCATACGTCACATGCTTGCTGTCGCTCATCTGAGTCTTCCTCTCCCACTACCGTTTGACGCACAGACGCCAAACGGTGCTCATAGTTGCGTTCATATCGACGCACACCGCAGCGGCGTGTGCCGTCATATCAACAAAACAGCAGATAAAACCTGCCAAAATGAACCTGTCCCTACATGGCAGGCTTTAGGCCTCGCCGTGCTTCTCTTCCCAGCTGCGGTCATCGTATTTCTCGACCACGGCGTCGTCGTCAAAGTGCAGCGGTTTGTCCAGGTTGCGGGGCTTAAAGCCATCCATAAACTTGTCGCGGCCAAAGCTCTCGGGAATCGCCACGGGGTAGCGGCCGGTAAAGCACGCATCGCAGTAACCGCCCTTGGGCATGACCTTCAGCAGGCCCTCGACCGAAAGGAAGGCCAGCGAATCGGCGCCGATGTACTCGCAAATCTCGTCGACTGTCTTGTTGGCGCTGATAAGCTGCGACTGCACGTCGGTATCGATACCGTAGAAGCACGGCCAGATGACCTCGGGCGAGTTGATGCGGATGTGAATCTCCTTGGCACCGGCGTTGCGCAGCATCTTGACGAGCTGCACCATGGTGGTGCCGCGCACGATGGAGTCGTCGATGACGACCAGGCGCTTGCCCTCGATGTTGTCGCGCAGCGGGTTGAGCTTCATGCGCACGCCCATGGCGCGCAGCTCCTGCGTAGGCTCGATAAACGTACGGCCCACGTAGCGGTTCTTGATAAGACCCTCGCCAAAGGGAATACCGCTCTCGTGCGAATACCCCTCCGCGGGCGGCAGGCCGGAGTCGGGCACGCCGATGACCAGGTCGGCCTCGACGGGCTCCTCATGTGCCAGCTGACGACCCATGTCGTAACGGCAGGCGTAAACGCTCTTGCCGTTCATGATGGAGTCGGGGCGGGCAAAGTAGACCTGCTCAAAGATGCAGTTGGCGGGCTCTTCGGCTGCAGGCACGCCCTGCTCGGATACCAGACCCTCGGCGCTGATGCGCAAGATCTCGCCGGGACGGACGTCACGGACGTACTCGGCGCCCACGATGTCGAGTGCGCAGGTCTCGGAAGCAACGACCCAACCGCCGGCGCGCGTGACATGGACGGCGGCGTCGACCGTCGCGGCGCCGTCTTGCGAGGGCAGCTGCGAAACGGATGCGGCATCGGCCTGGTCCAGACCCTCGTCCACCAGCTTGCCCAGCACGAGCGGGCGAATGCCGTGCGGATCGCGGAATGCGTAGAGTGCCTGCTCGTTGATGAGCGTCATGGCGTAGCCGCCGCGCACGAGCTCCATGGTCTTGCGAATGCCCTCGCGCAGATGGCCTGTACGCTGAGTAAAGTAGCCGATAAGCTTGGTCGCGACCTCGGAATCCGAATTGGAGAGGAACGGCACGCCCAGCTCGATCAGCTGGCGGCGCAGCTCGTCGGTGTTGACCAGAGTACCGTTGTGCGCGAGCGCGATAATGACGCTATTGATGGTAGAGAGGTGCGGCTGCGAGGCTTCCCAGCTCTTGGCGCCGGCGGTGCCATAGCGCACGTGGCCCACGGCCAGCTGGCCGGAGAGCGTCGACAGGTCGGCGTTGGAGAACACGCGGTCGAGCAGGCCCAGATCCTTGCGGACCATAACCGTGCCGCCATCACCCACGGCGATTCCCGCCGATTCCTGGCCGCGATGCTGCAGCGCGCGCAGACCAAAGTACGTCAGTCGAGCCACATCGCGATCGGGTGCCCACACACCAAAAATGCCGCATTCCTCATGCAGCTGGTCGGAGTCCGGATCATACGTCGACATGGTCTTCACCTGTCCCGCGGCACGCTCGGCCGCGCGGATGGTTTCTTGAGACATGGCATCCCCTCAGAGCCTCGTTATTTGGCGTTACCTGCCCTATTATACGCACGGCAAGACAAGCACTCCCGCGCATGAACAGCGCTTTTTAAAAGCCCACCGAGCTTATAATCCGTTTTGCAGCCAAACATTTTATTGGGCAACCGCCTCGGGGCCGACGATCCCGCATACTTCCGTTGCGACGCGTCTCGCCCGCCGTTGGGGCTTGCATTGTTGCAATTGGGACATTCGTCCTGTCTTTTGGCAGGTCGGCGGCGTATCCTTGTACCTACAGCAAAACGAGAAAGGTTATGTATGGATCGAAACGAACTCGACCCCAGCGTCCCCAGCGCCACGGAGGTCAAGAAGATCCCCCTCATCATTAAGGTATACGCCGTCCTGTGCATCCTGTCCGGCGTGGGTACGCTCCCGTCGGTCGGCGCCTTTATGTGGCAGGTCATCACCGCACTCATCAACGGCAACGCCGCCGCCAAGCTCGGCGACAACACGCTCGTCGCGGTCGGACTGATTGTCGCCGGCATCATGCTCTCGGCTGCCAGTGCCGTCATCTTGATCATCTTTGGCCTGGACCTCATCAAGAACCAGCGCCGCAATGCCGCCCGTCTGTCCTATATCCTTATCGCGTTTACCGTCGTCGAGCTTTTGGTTGACGTGATGCTCCAGGGCATCGGGCCCTTCTTGCTGCGCCCTGCCATCCAGCTCGGCATCCTCGTCGCGCTTTCGGCCACCGTCGACCCCACACTGCGCCAGGAGCGCGAGCTGCAGCGCCGCCTGCAGGAGATGCTCGACCGCGACGCCGCCGCCGAGGGCATGCTCGGGCGCGATGAAACCGGCGAGGGCTACATCAAGCTCAACTACTTCAACCTGTTCTGGGTATTCTTTGTCTGCAGCGTGTTAGGTCTCATTCTCGAGGAAGTCTGGCATATGGTCGTCGTCGATCCCGGCGTCTATCAGGACCGTGCCGGTATGCTATTTGGCCCCTTTAGCCCCATCTACGGATTTGGCGCGGTGCTCATGACCATGGCGCTCAACCGCTTCTATAAAAAGAATCCTCTGATCATTTTCCTGGTAAGTGCCCTGATCGGCGGCGCTTTCGAGGTGTTTGTAGGCTGGTTTATGCAGACCTCATTTGGCGTGGTGTCGTGGAGCTATTCACACATTAGGCTATTCGGCATGCCCGATCCCATCGCGGTATTGACCGGGGGACGCACATGCACGCCGTTTGCCTGCATGTGGGGCCTGGGTGGCCTCATCTGGATCAAGGTCTTGCTGCCGCGCCTGCTTAAGCTCATCAATATGATTCCATGGAAACGCCGCTACTCTGCTACCGTCATCCTGACCGCCGTCATGTTGATCGACGGCGTCATGACGTTGCAATCGCTCGACTATTGGTATCAGCGCGTCAACGGAACCGTTCGAAATATTCCCGTCGCACAGTTCTATGACAAGCATTTCGATAACGAATATATGGAGAACCGTTTTCAGAGTATGACCATGAGCCCCAAGGACGCCACACGCGTGTAGCAAACGCCAGAGCAAAATAGCTCCAACACATCAAAGCCCGCTGGCAGATCTACATGAACTGCCGGCGGGCTTTCGCTATAGACAGACTCGGATTGCCGACGAGGCCTTACGCCTCGCGCTCGACCTCGCTCACGCACTCGTTCTTGATGGTGCCGACGAGCGACTGCAGCGCATCGACCACATGCGGGCGAATGTCTCCGCCAATGAGCACGAGCATGATGTCGTCGCCCACGGTAAGCTCGCCGCTCGCCAGCCACACGCGCACATAGCCGATACCCGGCATCGTGCGCGTCGCCTCGATAGCGGCCTGCACCTTTTCGGCATCGAAGCCAAACACCATGCCGCCCACCTTGTGGCCTGGCGCCACGCCATCGGTCTCGACTCCGCGCACTTCGGCCTTGGGCGTCGCGCGCACCACGCCGTTGTGTGTCAGGTACATCCCACAATCAGCCGCCGAAACATCGGCCTTGGCTTCGCGCAGCCAAGCATCAACCGAAGGCATCGATTTGCCGTTCTCAAGCATCATTTCTCCTTTCACCGTCATTGAGTAGCCCATAATCTATTCCTCGACCGGCGTGAGCACCATGACGGCACGTGTGTTGCTCAGCGATAACGAACGACAGGTCACAAGCGTTACGACCTTGGTTGCCGAAGCGGCACGATCGATGGCATCGCTCGCCACGGCAGAGGCACCGTCGAGCATCTCGGACAGGTAGTTCTTGAGCCCGTCGTCGCCCTCAAAATTGGTCGTGCGCGCCTTGGCATACGTGTCCTCGACAACTTTGGTCGCCAGTGGTCGCAGTTTATACGTAGCATCCCGTGTGATGTAATACACGAACTCGATGCTATCGAACGTTGCCTGATCAGTGGTGTCCGAAATCACGTTGAACATCGACCCGTCATTCATGTGGTGGCCGTAGATCGTGGTCTGCTGATCCACCATGCCCGGCGCGGTGTCATTGCTATCCAGGAAAATGGCCCCGGATGCATTGGCCGTACCGTCGAACAGCGTGTTGAGGTATTTGGAGTTGTTGTTGGTCTGCACCACGGGATAGTTGATGTTGGTTCCCGGCGCGTAAATCCAACCCACAATCTCGGAGTTTGTCTGAGCAAGTGCATCGAAGTCAATAATCGGCACGCCGCTGGCGTCCTTATCGCTTACATATTGCTTCTCGATTTTCTGGTACGAATCGCTTGCCTGCTTATAGCCAAACTGCGCGTTGATAAAGATGGCAGCGGCGGCGACAATCAGGCCGATGCCGATGATGATGAGCAGAATGGGAATAATGGAGCGGCGCTTTTTGCGCGGCGGCTCGGTGTAATCCGACGGCGCGGCATGCGATGAAGACCGGGGCGGCTTCTTAGCGTTGCTATAAGATGAAGGTCGATATGCGGCTGGCGCGTCCTGTCGACGATGCGTCGCCGGCGTCACGGGGCGCGGCGCGCGCGGCTGCTGAGGAGAGGATGTCCGACCCTGCTGTGCCGCATGGGCAGCACCCGGCTTCGACGGATCGGGAATCTGAGAAGCCTTGAATCGTTTTCCCTGATAGTCGGACATGGCTCTCCTTATACTGCGGTGAAACGGCGGAACGCCTAGGCGTCGGCCATCTCCTGCTTCATCTTCTCGATAACCTTGCGGTACTCGGGGTCGCAAGCGCCCAGAATCTGCGTGGCGTAGATGGCGGCGTTCTTGGCGCCGTTGATGGCAACGCAGGCCACGGGCACGCCCGAAGGCATCTGCACCATCGACAGCAGCGAATCCATGCCGCCCAGGTCACTCGTCTTCATAGGCACGCCGATGACCGGCAGCGGCGTAAAGGCAGCCACGACACCACCCAGGTGAGCGGCCTTGCCGGCGGCAGCGATAATCACTTTGATGCCGCGATCGGCAGCAGTCGAAGCCCACTCGTGGACCTTCGCCGGTGTGCGGTGTGCGCTCGCAATGACAAGCTCATAGGGCACGCCCAGCGCCTCGAGCTCGACGGTGCAGCCTTCCATAACACCCAGATCGGACTTGGAGCCCATGATGATCCCGACAACCGGCTTTTGATCTGCCATAAACAAAGACCTCCTGTTGAGAGCGGTGACGCGGCGGATCCGCGACCCTTAACTACTGAGAGTAGTATAGCTGCTCCCGTCCCTGCGGTCTTTGTGGTGGCGGCTGAGCCTTTCCCTCGGGAACTGGGCTTCGCGAAGTTTCCCGAGGGAAAGGCTCAGCCGCCACCCTGCGACCTACCGGGGATTGCCATGACGTACGTTGGCTGAAATATTAACGTGGGATCCGCCGTTCGAACGAACGGCGGATCCCACACTCACTTTTTATTCAGCCCTAGTCATCGCGCAAAGCCCCTTCCGCAGCACACGGAGCAGCCAAGTCACCGCAGGCCGGGGCGGGAGGGGCCGAGTTTCCTCCTGAGCGACTCTGCTTGCAGCCGGAGCGAAAGGGGGAAATCTCGGCCCCTCCCGCCCCGGCCGGCCAGGTCAACTACACCGTGTACTGCGGCAGGTCCTGCAGAGCGATGACGTCCATGCCCATGTCGTTGGCGCTGCCGTGACCCTGCTGGTCCTCGCGCACCGCCTCGATGGCACTCACGTACGTGTTGGCGGCAGACATCGCGGTCACGCAGGTCACGCCGCGGCGCACCGCCTCGGTACGCAGCAGATAGCCGTCACCACGCGAACCCGGGCCGTACGGCGTGTTGATGATTACCGCAATCTTGCCATCGGCGATGAGGTCACCGATGTTGGGACGCTCACCGTCGTGCGGACCACTGATCTTCTCCACGACCTCGCACGTCACGTTGCCTCCACGCAGAACGCGCGCCGTACCCTCGGTGGAGCAGATATCAAAGCCCAGGTAGCGCAGGATGCGAGCGACCGAAAGGATATGACGCTTGTCGCGGTCGCACACGCTGATGAACACCTTGCCGGCGCTCGGGTCGGGCAGCTTGTAGTCAATTGCCAGCTGCGTCTTGGCGTATGCCTCGGGATAGCTCTTGGCGATACCCATAACCTCGCCCGTCGACTTCATCTCGGGACCCAGGATAACGTCGGCGCCCGGGAAACGACCCCAGGGCATAACGGCTTCCTTCATGCAGAACCAGTCCAGCTGACGCTCGTCGCTCGGCAGGCCCAAGCTCGAGATGGAATCGCCCGCCATGATACGTGCGGCACACTTGGCGAGCGGCACGCCGGTGGCCTTGGAGATAAACGGCACGGTGCGGCTGGCACGCGGGTTGGCCTCGATCACGTAGACGGTCTCGCCCTTGATGGCGTACTGCACGTTGACCAGGCCGCGTACGCCCAGCGCCATCGCGATGCGGCGCGTGGTCTCGCGAAGCTTTGCCTGCAGGCTCTCGCTAAAGCTGAACGGCGGGATGCAGGTCGCGGAGTCACCGGAGTGGATACCGGCCTCCTCGATATGCTCCAGGATACCGCCGATGTAGACCTCCTCGCCATCGCACAGAGCGTCGACATCGGACTCGATCGCACCCTCCAGGAAGCGGTCCAGGTACACCGGGTAGTCGGGGCTAATGCGCGCAGCCTCGGCCATGTAATCGCGCAGGTGCTCGGCATCGTAGGCGATCATCATGCCGCGGCCGCCCAGCACGTAGCTCGGACGTACCAGCAGCGGGTAGCCAATGTGTGCGGCAACGGCCTCGGCCTCCTCAAACGAGGTGGCCTGACCCGCCGGCGGGTACATGATGCCCAGCTTGTCGAGCAGGGCGGCAAAGCGCTCGCGGTCCTCGGCAAAGTCGATGGCATCGGGCTTGGTGCCCATGATGTTGACGCCACTCTCCTCGAGCATGCGCGCCAGCTTAAGCGGGGTCTGGCCGCCAAGCGTCACCACGACGCCGTCGGGGCGCTCAACATCGATAACGTCCATGACGTCCTCGTAGGTGAGCGGCTCAAAGTACAGGCGGTCTGACGTGTCGTAGTCGGTCGAAACGGTCTCGGGATTGCAGTTGACCATGATGGTCTCGAAGCCGCGGGCCACCAGCGCGTAGCTCGCGTGCACGCAGCAGTAATCGAACTCGATACCCTGGCCAATGCGGTTGGGGCCGGCGCCCAGGATCATCGCCTTGGGCTTGGGCGCCGGCGTGGTCTCGTCGGGAGCTACGCACTTCTTGGCATCCGGGCTCGTGCGGTAGATGTTCTCGTACGTCTTGTAGTGGTACTCCGTGGCGCTCGAGAACTCCGCAGCGCAGGTATCGACCGTCTTCATGCTGGGAACCACGCCAAGGCCCTTGCGATAGGCGCGCACAAAGCGCTCGTCCGAGCCGGTCAGCGCGGCGATCTCGGCGTCGCTCGTACCGTACTGCTTGAGCAGACGCATCGCGTCGGCGTCGATATCCTCCACACGCAGGCCGCGAATGCTCTCCTGGACCTGCACCATGTCGTTGATGCGGTTGAGGTACCACGGATCGATGCCGCAGATGGCATGGATGCGGGTGATGTCCCAGCCACGGCGCAGGGCCTCGACCACAAAGAAGATGCGGTGCTCGGTCGGGGTTGCCACGGCCTGAGCGAGCTCGTCGTCGCCCAGCTTGTCGGCACCCTCCTTGCCACCGGCGCAAATGCCCTGGTGGCCGTCCTCCAGCGAGCGCATAGCCTTGCCAAAGGCCTCCTCAAAGGTGCGGCCGATCGCCATGATCTCGCCCACGGCCTTCATGCGCGTGGTGAGCGTGGGGTCGGTACCCTTGAACTTCTCGAAGGCAAAGCGCGGCACCTTGACCACACAGTAGTCGATTGTGGGCTCAAAGCAGGCGGGCGTTGCCTTGGTAATGTCGTTGACGATCTCGTCGAGCGTGTAGCCCACTGCCAGGCGCGCGGCGGCCTTGGCAATGGGGAAACCCGTGGCCTTGGAGGCCAGCGCGGACGAACGGCTCACGCGCGGGTTCATCTCGATGACGATCAGGCGGCCGGTCTGGGGGTTCACGGCAAACTGCACGTTGGAGCCGCCGGTCTCGACGCCGATCTTCTCCAAGATGGCGAGCGAGGCGACACGCATGCGCTGATACTCCAGGTCGGAAAGGGTCTGCGCCGGCGCCACGGTGATGGAGTCGCCGGTATGCACGCCCATGGGGTCGAGGTTCTCGATGGAGCACACGATGATGCCGTTGCCGGCGTGGTCACGCATGACCTCCATCTCGTACTCTTTCCAGCCCTCGATGGACTCCTCGACCAGCACCTCGTGGGCGGGCGAGAGCTCCAGGCCCTGGCTCACGATGGAGACGAGCTCCTCGTGGGTGTGAGCGATGCCGCCGCCGGCGCCGCCGAGGGTAAAGCTCGGGCGCAGTACGCAGGGATAGCCCACGCGCTCGGCGATGGCCTCGGCGTCGGCCACGCTGTAGGCATAGCCCGAGCGCGCGACCTCCAGGCCAATCTCGGCCATGGCCTCGTTAAAGAGCTTGCGGTCCTCGCCGCGCTCGATGGCGGCCAGGTCGCAGCCGATCATCTCGACGCCGTACTTGTCGAGCGTACCGTCTTTCGCCAGCTCGACGGCGGCGTTCAGACCGGTCTGGCCGCCCAGCGTGGGCAGCAGCGCGTCCGGGCGCTCTTTCTTGATCACGCGCTCGATAAACTCGGCGGTGATGGGCTCAACATAGGTGCGGTCGGCAAGACCCGGGTCGGTCATGATGGTCGCCGGGTTGGAGTTGACCAGGATGACCTCAAAGCCATCCTCCTTGAGCACCTTGCAGGCCTGGGCGCCGGAGTAGTCGAACTCGCAGGCCTGGCCAATGACGATGGGGCCCGAACCAATGACGAGGATGCGCTTGATGTCAGTACGTTTCGGCATGTTAGTTCTCCTCGGTCTCAGCGGTCTCGGACTCAGCAAAGTTCCAGCCGGCAAGGCGGTCCTTCGCGGTATCGATGTCCAGGTAGTTCTCCTCGCCGTCCATGAGTCGCGTAAAGGCGGTAAAGAGATAGTGGGCATCGGTGGGGCCAGGCGAGGCCTCGGGGTGGTACTGGACCGAGAAGCACGGGGCGTCGAGCAGCTGGATGCCCTCGGCGGTGCCGTCGTTGAGGTTCACATGCGTCAGGCGAATGCGACCAAAGCGCTCGTTCATCACGACCGGCGCGATTCCGCGGCGCACCCAGACGCGCAGATCTCCATCGGCCGCATGCTCGGTCTCGCCGCCGGAAAGCTCGGGGACAAGCTTGCCCAGGCTGGGGAACAGCAGGCCGAAGCCGTGGTTTTGCGCGGTGATCTCCACGCGGCGACTGACCAGATTCATAACCGGCTGGTTGCCGCCGCGGTGACCGAACTTAAGCTTTTCCATCTGGGCGCCGCAGGCCAGGCTGATCATCTGATGACCCAGGCAAATGCCAAAGACCGGCACCTTGCCGATCAGCTGCTGCACCTGCTCGTAGGTCTCCACCACGGCGTCGGGGTCGCCGGGGCCATTGGACAAAAAGACGCCGTCGGGATTCATGTCGAGCACCTCACTCGCGGGCGTGTCCCACGGCACGACGGTAAGGTCGCAGCCGGCGCGGACCAGCCCCTCCAGAATGCCGCGCTTCACACCGCAGTCGTAGGCGACCACTTTGTGACGGGCAGGAGCGGCAGCCGAAAGCGCAAAGTCATGCGTGGCAGGCAGGTCGGCAGCCACAAACTCATGAGGCGCGGGGCAACTTACGGTCTTGACCAGGTTCTCGCCTACCAGCGTGGGCGCTGCGGCCAGACGCTCGGCAAGCTCGTCGACGTCGAAGATCTCGGTCGAGATAATGCCCATCTTGGAACCATTGTCGCGCAGATGGCGCACCAGAGCGCGGGTGTCGACGCCCTCGATAGCGACGATGCCGTGGGCGCGCAGATACTCCGGCACGCTGACGGCCGAGCGCCAGTTAGAAGGCGTGGTGCACATGTCGCGAACGATCATGCCGCGCATAGCCGGAGCGCTCGCAGGGCGCACGGCGTCGCCGGGGAAGGCCGACTGGACGTCGGTCTCGTCGATACCGTAGTTGCCGATCTGCGGATAGGTCATGGTTACGATTTGGCCGGCATAACTCGGGTCGGTCATGACCTCAAAGTAGCCCTCGAGTGAGGTGTTGAAGCAGACTTCGCCGGTCGCGGTGCCCTCGGCGCCGCATGCACGTCCATAAAAAATGGTCCCATCCTCAAGATACAGGATGCAGGGACCGCAGGTGCCCTTGCTGGTTTTGGCCAGCATACGCTGGCAAAGCTCGCTGGGCGCGAAGGTGCGGGCGGCAGCGCCCGCGGTATGGTTGTTCGCCATAATTCTCCTTCCCGGTCTCACAGGACCGGCTTAAAGGTGTGTAGTTAGGCCTCGCGGTATTGTAACCGCAAGCATGCCTCATGGCGTTAATTTCATCGAAATGTTTACGAAATGATAATTATGACTTTCTATGCATAATGATTTCTCTGGGACGGGGATTAAAAAATCATCCCGCGGGGCTTGTGGCTCACGCGGGATGATGGCGTCTTACTTTTTCTTGTCCTGTTCCAGCAGTTCGGACGGTGTGCGATCGGGCTTGCCACCGCGGAAAATCTCGCGGCCATGCAGACGATGCTCCAGGTCACGTTCGGCCTTTTCCTCGTCAATCTTGGTCTGGCTAACCACCGGGTCCTCAATCAACGACGACACCGAGTTCACCTGCTTCTGAATGCGTTCGGCGATGGTGTCATCCATACTCACGATGCGCATCTTCCAGTCGATACTCGTGGCGTTGGATGAGCTCTTGGTCCACACGAACGTCAAAATGGCGCTCTGGTGGCCGCGCGCGGGGAACATGCCAAAGAAGGAATCGTGCTGAATGTTGCTATCCTCGTCGATATAGGCGTGAACGTTATACACCACGCGGTCGATCTTATCGTTGAGCAACGCGTTGGTCGCAAGCGCCGCGGCCTGAATCTGCCCGTTGGACAGCAGCTCGAGCTCGTTGGCAGACGATGTGTCCAACACCGTCACCTCGACCGTGCCCGTGCGTTCATCGGCTTCATCGACGGTGAAGTCGAGCGGGAACTGCGTAAAGCCGTTGCCCCACTCAAGGCCGCCCTTCAGCGCCGTCGAAACGGTATCGACCGAAACGCTCTCGGACAGGTTGGCGGTGTTCAGACGACGCATCACGCCGTAGCCAATCTGCATGCCCACGATCAGCACCAAAATACCGATGACCACGGCCATCGCGGTCTTCGTAATGGTATGGCTCACCTGCGAGCCCGAAGGATCGTCCTCGGACAGCGGGTCGATATGTTTTGCCTGGCTCGCGCGGTCCTCGCTGCGCAGCTGCGCTAGCGCCGCTTTGTCACCGCGCTTGGCCGCAGCCTCCTTCTCACGCATGCGCTCGGTACGCTTTTTGGCAAGCGTAGGATCCAAGACGCCGGATGCATCGATTTCGGAGAATAACTCCGTCACTTCTTCCGGAGTCAAAGGGTTCTTGTCAGCCATAAACTTCCTGTCATATCAATCAGTCGAGCTCGTGCGCACGCGCACCTTCGAACTGCATTCGATAGTAACGGGCATAGGTGCCGCCACGGGCGAGAAGCTCCTCGTGCGTGCCACGCTCCACAACGCGACCATGCTCAACGGTCGCAATCTCATCGGCATGCTTAATGGTCGAAAGACGGTGGGCGATGATAATCGTGGTGCGGCCGCGTGCCAGCTCTTCGAGCGACTCCTGCACCGCCTCCTCGCTCTCGTTATCCAAAGCACTCGTCGCCTCGTCTAAAATCAGGATCTTGGGATTCTTGAGAAACACGCGCGCGATGGCAACACGCTGCTTCTGTCCGCCCGAAAGACGGCTGCCGCGCTCGCCCACGACCGTGTCATAGCCCTGTGGAAGCGACTCGATAAAGGCATCGATGTTGGCGCGACGGGCGGCCTCGGCGATCTCTTCTGCCGTAGCGCCCGGCTTGCCGTAGGCGATGTTCTCGCCAATCGTACCGTCAAACAGATAGACATCCTGCTGCACCAGGCCGATGGCGCGCCGCAGGCTCTGCTGCGTCACATCGCGCACGTCCTGACCGTCGATGCTAATGGATCCGGCAGCCACGTCATAAAAGCGCGGCAGCAGCGAACAGGTCGTGGACTTGCCGCCGCCCGAGGGTCCAACCAGCGCGATGGTCTGGCCGGGCTTGATGGACAGATTCATATGGTCGATAACAGGGCGTCCGTCGGCGCCGCCCTCGCCCAACTCAACATCCTCGTAGCTAAAGCACACGTCGTGATACTCCACGGCGCCGGCGGTCACCCGCAGATCCGTGGCGCCCGGCTTGTCCTGGATATCCGGCGCCGTCGAGAGT
>CABSMK010000001.1 GCA_902478825.1 uncultured Collinsella sp. | reverse complement strand
TCTGCGCATGTCTCGTGGGCTCGGAGATGTGTATAAGAGACAGTGCGCGAGGAGGGCCTGGTCGCCCGCAAGGCGGCGCAGATGCGCCGGAGGGCGAGGTACCGCAGCTACCGGGGCGAGCTCGCGGAGCGCCCGGCCAACGTCCCCCTGCGCGGGGACGGGACGCACGACTTCCGCGCCGCCGCGCCCGGCCTGCTCGTGGTCACCGACGTCACGGAGTTCAGGCTCGACGGGTACAGGGCGTACCTGTCGCCCGCGATCGACTGCTTCGACGGGTGGCCGATCTGCTGGAGGGTCTCGGTCCACGCCGACTCCGACCTGATGGTCGGCATGCTCAGGGACCTGGTGGGGATAGTCGGGCCGACCGAGGACCGGCCGCTCACGGTGCACACCGACGGCGGCGCCGTCTACATGGGGCGCGAGTGGCGCGAGGCGTGCGGCCCCGGGGTGGTGCGCTCGATGTCGAGGAGGGCCCGGAGCCCCGACAACGCGCGCGCCGAGGGGTTCTTCGGCACGCTCAAGTGCGACTTCCTCGAGGGCAGGGACTGGACCGGCGTGCCGTTCGACGAGTTCTCCCGCCTGCTCGGCGAATATATCGAGTGGTACAGGGACGGCAAGCTCAAGAAGGACCTAGGATGGAAGACCATTAGGGAGTATCGCGAGGAGAGGGGCCATGCGGCATAGCGCCGGGACATGGTCCGGAAAAACGTCCGAGGTCCCGCCCGTCCCACTTTGGACGCATCCGGGCACGGAACCATCGACCTATCAGGCCTCCCATCAATAAAGAGGCGTCCTCCCGGACGGCGGGGCACGAAGTTCATCGCGAGTTCCGCACGCAAAGAAGGCCACTTAATGTGGCCTTCGTCTTGCGCAGGACTGTAGAGCAGGGAACTTCGTGCCCCGACGCCCGGGAGGACGTTTCATTTAGAAAGATGGACCGACCGCCGTCAGCGATGGGAGCTACTCCCCCAGCACGGCCTTTTTGGCGGCTGCAGCCATGTTGTCCAGATCTTCCTTGGTGGGATGGTCCTTCGCGGCAACCCAGTTGTCGAGCAGCATCTTAAATCGGGCGTTTTCGGGATCTTGCTCGAGCATGGCCTCGTAGCGCTGCTTGACCGCGGGACCCATCTTGCCCTGGCACATCGCCCAACCCGCAAGCTCGGCATCCTCAGCCAAATTGGAGGTCACACGATCGATAATCTGCTGATAATAGCTCTGGTCGGCCCCAAAACCGCAGGTGCCAAACAGAAAGACGCGCTTGCCGTGCAAGGCGGAGAGCAACGCCGCGACCGAAGGCGTGCACGCGCCCTTGTCGCACCAAAAACCGACGAGCACTGTGTCGGCCGCGCAGGCGCCCTGCGCCTCGAGCGCAACCTGATCTGCATCCGCATCGTCGCTCAACGCCGCGGCATGGACAAACTCAACGCCCGCAGCCTGCAGAGTGCGCTTGATCGCACCCGAAACCATCCTGGTATTACCGCTCTTGCTGTTGACCACCAAAGAGCATGTCATAGTCACGTTGCCTCGTTTCCCCCGAAACTCGAGCCATTAATGCAATTTATTAGATGAATATCTTAGTACTTACGTGACAGATGTAAACCACCGTCTGTCGATTGATTCATTTGCCCCACGGCCGTGCTCACTGGGCAAACTGGCTGCAGTAGAGCTCGGCGTAGAAGCCGCCTGCCGCCAGCAGCTCGTCGTGCGTGCCGCGCTCGACAATCTCGCCGTCGCGCATGACCAGAATGCAGTCGGCGTTGCGAATCGTCGACAGGCGGTGCGCCACCACAAAGCTTGTGCGGCCGGCCATGAGCTCGTCGAATGCCGCCTGCACCTGCAGCTCGGTGCGGGTGTCGATACTCGAGGTCGCCTCGTCCAGCAGCAGGATAGCCGGATCGGTGAGCATAACGCGCGCGATGCACAGCAGCTGCTTTTGACCCTGGCTAAACGTGCCGCCGTCCTCGCCGATGACCGTATCGTAGCCTTTCGGCAGCTGCACGATAAACTTGTGCGCGTGCGCGCGCTTGGCGGCTTCGATAACCTGCTCGCGCGTGGCGTCGGGACAGCCGTAGGCAATGTTCTGGGCCACCGTGCCCTCGAACAGCCAGGTGTCCTGCAGCACCATGCCAAAGGCACGGCGCAGGCTCGAGCGCGTGTAGTCGCGCGAAGCCTTGCCATCGACCGCGATGCGGCCGGCATCGATATCGTAAAAGCGCAGCAGCAGGTTGATGAGCGTCGTCTTGCCGCAGCCCGTGGGGCCGACCAGGGCAATGCGCATGCCGGGCTTGGCCTCGATGCAGATATCTTGCAGCAGCTTGCGGTCGGGCACATAGCTAAAGTCCACGTGTTCAAAGGTCACCTCGCCCTGCGGGGCGGCAAGTTCCCCGGCATCCGACGCGTCGGGCTCCTGCTCGCGCGCATCGAGCAGCGCGAACATGCGGCGCGCCGAGGCATACGCCGTCTGGATCTGCGTAATGACGTTGGTAACCTCGTTGAACGGCTTGGTGTACTGGTTGGCGTAGGACAGGAAAATCTGCACGCCGCCCACCGTAAGCGCCGCCGGCACGCCCGTGATCACGCCCACGCAGCCAATCACAGCGACCGCGGCGTAGATGATGTTGTTGATAAAGCGCGTACCGGGGTTAGAGAGCGAACCCATAAACTGCGCGCGTTCACCTGCCGTATAGAGCTCAGCGTTAAGGGCATCAAAGCGCTGTTGAGCTTGCGGGCCGTAGGCGAAGGCGTCCACCAGCTTTTGCTCGCCCACATACTCCTCGATATGACCGCCCAGCTGACCCTGAATACGCTGCTGGGCCGTAAAGCTCTTGTTGGAAAGCTTGGCGATGGCGCCGGCTGCAAAAATGGAAAGCGGCGTGACGAGCACCACCACGAGCGTCATGGTCAGGTTAATGGAGAGCATAAACGCGAGCGTGCCCACAATGGTGATAACGCCGGTGAAAAGCTGGGTAAAGCCCTGCAGCAGACCGTCGCCCACTTGGTCAACATCGTTGACCACGCGGCTCATAAGGTCGCCGTGGGCGTGGCTGTCGATAAAGCTGAGCGGCATGCGGCTGAGCTTGTCGCTCGCCTCCACGCGCATGTCGCGCACCGTCTCGTAGGACAGGCGGTTGACGCAATAGCCCTGCAGCCACTGGAAGGCCGCGGCACCTACCACGACGAGCGCGAGTTTGGTGACAAGCGGCAGCAGCGCGTCAAAGTTCACCTGACCGGCGGCAATGATCAGGTCGATGCCCTCGCCGATGAGAATAGGTGTGTAGAGCTGCAAAATCACGGAGATAGCGGCACTCACGAACGACGCTGCAAACGAAATGCGGTGCGGGCGAACATAGCCCAGCAGGCGGCGAGTCACCGCACCCACGGGATAGCGCTCGGGATCGCCGGGCTGGCGCGGACCGTCACCCAGGTCGTTAAGGTTATCGTTACCGGACACGTTGGCCGTCATCGTGGCGACCGAACCGGAAGAAGTATACGGGTTCATTTAGCAGCCCTCCTTTGTGCAGACGGATGCGGGGGCGGTTGGAGCGGGCACGAGCGCCGCACTCCCCTGCTGGCCCTCGAGCTCCTCGCGGCGAAGCTGCGACTGGCAGATCTCGCGATAGAGCTGGCAGGTCGTGTACAGTTCATCGTGCGTGCCCAGGCCCGCAACCGAGCCGTGGTCGAGTACGCAGATCATGTCGGCGTCGCGCACGGTCGAGACGCGCTGGGTCACAATCACCGTGGTCAGCGGCAGCCCGCCCTCGGCGGCACCGCGCACGCTGCGCTCGCGAATGGCATGGCGAAGCGCCGCGTCGGTCTTAAAGTCGAGCGCCGAGGCGGAGTCGTCCATGATCAGAACCTGCGGCGAGCCCACCAAGGCGCGCGCGATAGTCAGACGCTGACGCTGGCCACCGCTGAAGTTCTTGCCGCCGGCCTCGACCGGGGCATCGAGCCCCTGCGGCTTGTTGCGCACGAACTCGCTCGCCTGCGCCATGTCGAGTGCCGCCCAGAGTTCCTCGTCGGTTGCCGCCTCATCGCGCCAGGTCAGGTTGCTGCGGATGGTGCCGCTCACCAGCGACGCGCGCTGTGGGACGGTCGCGACCACACGGCGCAGCTGGTCGAGCGGCCAGGCGCGCACGTCGGCGCCCATCACGCTCACGCTGCCGGCGCTCGCATCGTACAGGCGCGGGATAAGCGAGACAAGCGTGGACTTACCGCTGCCTGTACCGCCGATAATGCCGAGCGTTTTGCCCAGTGGCAGCTTCAGGGTCACATCGCTCACGGCATTTGCCGCGCCCGCGCCAAACGAAAAGCTCGCATGGTCAAAGCTCAGCGCGGGGACTGGAGCCGAGCCACCCGCCAGTTCGCTCGGCTCGGGCAGCGCGACCGGCTGGTTGCCCTCGTCGGTGATGCTCGGCTCGCAGTTGAGCACCTCATTGATGCGCGACGCGCTGGCGCTCGCCTTGGTAAAGACCACGACCAGGTTGGCGACGTACACGATAGAGGTGAGCGTCTGCGTCATGTAGTTAACAAACGCCATGACCTGGCCCTGCGTGAGCTCACCCACGTTGACCTGGATGCCGCCCACCCACAGGATGGCGCACACGCCCAGGTTCATCACCAAAAACGTGACGGGGTTAAGGATCGACGAGAGCTTGCCCACCGCGATGGCGGTATGAGCCTGGTCGTCGGCGGCTTCGGCAAAACGCTTGCGCTCGTGGTCCTCGCGCACAAAGGCACGAACCACGCGAGCGCCCGAAAGGCCCTCGCGGCAGATAAGCGCGATACGGTCGAGCTTTGCCTGCAGCTGCTTGTAATACGGAATGCAGCGCGCCATGACAAACCAAAACACCAAGCCGATGGCGGGCGTGCAAATCAAAAAGATGATGCCGAGCTTAAGGTCGATGGCGAGGGCCGCGACCATGGAGCCCACCGCCAGGAAAGGCCAGCGGATGAGCATACGCACGCCCAGTGCCACGGCGAGCTGCACCTGGTTGACGTCGTTGGTAATGCGCGTGATGAGCGACGGCGTGCCAAAGCGATCGAGCTCAGCATAGCTCAGCTTGTTGATGTGCTTGTAGAGTGCGCCGCGAATGTCGGTGCCCATGCCCTGCGAGGTGAGCGCCGCCATCTTTTGGCAGACAAGCGTAAACGAGATGCCGATCACGGCCATAGCGGCAAGTACCATGCCGTAGTGGATAACGGCGCTCACGTCGTGCGAGCCAATGCCCTTATCGATCATCTGGGCAATCACCAGCGGCGTCAGCAGGTCAAAGATCACTTCGATCAGCTTGCACGCAGGACCAACCACCATATACCGGCGAAACTTACCACCAAAACGCCTGAGCAGCTCAATCATGTATAGGCGCTCCCTATCATCATCTCTCTTCAATCTGATTCATGATAGTACGGAGAGCCCTGGAGATGCGTAAGCAACTCGTTACAGAACAAGCCCCCGAAACAATCAGGAAACTAGGCACAGAGACAAAGCGCCCGAACATGTTTTGGCAAAGCCAATGAGCAGCACTAGACAAGGGATTGAATTGTTCAGATTAACGCGCCTTTACGGGTGATTTTTGGACGACGGGGCCCGGCCGGCGGCGAGGTGTTTGGTAGTCGAGCGATCCCGCAGGCAAAGCCGAGGACCAGCGAGACACCAAATACCTCGCCGCCGGCCGGGCCATGTCGCGGCACCAAAAAACGCCCGTGCGCTCGATGGATTCGGATGCCCGACAGAGGCTCCTTATGGCTGCTTCCTTCCGGACCTGACCAGATTCGGAACATGTCGTCATCCGAACCCATCGAACGCGCTAGGCGCTCGGTATATCTTACCCGCTCCCGCCCGATGGGGCAAGATAGCTAATTTGGGACAGGGCCAAAAGACCACTTTTGAGTTGCGGTGGAATAGTTCCTGTTTTACGACCCAAGGCCAAAAACAGGAACTATTCCACCGCAACTTATTGAGACTTGCCCGGAAAGACTTAGATACGGGCGAGGTCGTAGGATCGGGCGGCGGCTTCACCGGCGCAGATGAGGTTGATTGTGGCTTCCTGGGGGTCGAGCGCTTGGTCAAGGGGCATGGGTCTGCGACAGACCGGCAGAACTAAGTCGACACCCTGCCCATACGCCGCATCCAGGTTGTCGGCACGACCGCCCACGACGGCGACCACCGGCTTGCCATATCGCTTCGCACGACGGGCCACGCCCACCGGTGCCTTACCGGCGGCGGATTGCTCGTCCATATTACCCTCGCCTGTAATGACCAGGTCGACATCGCGGACGCGCTCGTCAAACCCAATCAGATCGAGCACCGTCTCCACGCCCGAACGCAACTCGGCACCGAGCGCCAGCAGCGCGGCACCCAGGCCGCCGGCAGCACCGGCACCGGGCACGCCGAGCACCGAACCAAATGTCCGTGCACCCTCGGGCACGCGCAACAACCCCTGAGCCCGCACCCCGGTAATCGCCGCATCGAGCAGGCGGCCGTAACCGACCATCCAGCTGTCGTACTTGCCCAGGGCCTCGGCATCCCCCGTCGGCAGACCTTTCTGTCCACCGAACACTGCCAGTGCACCGCGGCGCCCCACGAGCGGATTCTCGACATCGGAAAGCACCACAAGACCCGCGCCATTCAGTACCCGAAGCGCTGGTGTCAAATCGATACTCGCCACATGTTCAAGGCCCGCGAGACCGGGGGCGATATTGCAGCCACACTCATCAACAAGGTGGGCACCCAGCGCCTGCAGCATGCCGGCGCCACCGTCGTTGGTGGCACTGCCGCCCAGACCAATATAGATAGTCTTTGCCCCCGCGCGGACCGCGCGAAGTATGAGCTCGCCCACGCCATAGGTCGAAGCCGCAAGCGCCGCCGATTTCGTGCAGGGTGAATACCCAATACCCGCCGCCTCGGCCATCTCAATTACAGCCGAGTCGTGCTCGTCGTCCACCAGCATCCGGGCAGACACGCGATAGTCCAAGGGGCCTGCAACCTCACAGGTCGAGAGCTCGCCACCGCGCGCGGCGATGGCATCGAGCGTTCCCTCGCCACCATCTGCCAGCGGCAAAGCGCCCAGCTCGGCATCGGGCCACACACGGCGCACGCCTTCGGCAACGGCCTCCTCCGCCTGCGCACTCGACACGCTGCCCTTGAAGGAGTCGGTCGCCAGCAGCACACGGCGGGGCCGCCGCCGCACGGGGCCAAAGTCGACCGTCTCGTCGGCGAGATCTCCAACACCCGCGAGCGCCTCGGCGTGAGCCGCATGCGCCTCAAGGTTCAAACCGCAACCGACGCCGTCGACACCGCGCAGGCCAGCAAAATAGCTGCTCAGCGCTTCACGGCACTCGCCTGCCAGCACGCCGGCGGTCACATTAAACCGATGGTTCAGGCGCGAATCGGCATTGAGGTCGTACAGCGAACCCAGCGCGCCCGCCTTGGCATCGGTCGCGCCATACGCGCAACGCCCCACGCGCGCGTTAACCATAAGCCCCGCGCACATACAGCAGGGCTCGAGCGTCACGTAAACCGTGCAATCGGAAAGGCGCCAGCGTCCAAGCGTCTGAGCGGCGGCACACAGGGCCAAAAATTCGGCATGCGCCGAAGGATCCTGGTCGAGTTCGCGGCGATTATGCGCCCTCGCGACAATCTCGCCCGCGCGTACCACCACGGCACCAATCGGTACCTCGCCCACCGCAGCAGCGGCGCGAGCCTCCGCCAGCGCCTCGCGCATGAACTTCTCGTCGATTTCGGTGATCGTCATCGTTCGCCTTCCCTGTTGCAAATTCAAAACGATGCTATCATTACGACTCACGGAGAGATGGCAGAGCGGTTGAATGCGGCGGTCTTGAAAACCGTTGAGCGCGAGAGCGTTCCGGGGGTTCGAATCCCCCTCTCTCCGCCACTTCTAGTGATGCACCGGCGTCATGGTGCGCTCAAACAGCGCATCGACCACGTCGGCTATCTCGGGTCGACGCTCGAGATCGTGACCCGACTCCCACCAATTTGTGAACAGTCGAATAATGCCACCGGCGATAAACTCCGATGTCGTCTCGAGCGAAACGGGCGCCAGGGCATCTTCGGCAAGCGAGCTCATCACACGCTCGCGGATGGAACGCGCAATGCGGTCGCAAATCATGCCGGTCAGCATGCCCGACATGCTGCTGGCCAAAAGGTTATCCATGAGCTGCTCATGCGCCAGAATCATATTCATGGCATCGTCAAAGACCTCATGGCGAAGCGCCCGTACGTCATCAAGCGGCTCCGCGTCCGCTGCATCGGTCCGGTTTTGCGGCAAGCCCGTCATAAGCTCATCGATATAGAAGGCAAAGTAATCGTTTTTATCGCGAAAATGCTTATAGAACGTCGTGCGGCGAATCAGGGCACGGTCGCAAAGCATAGCAACCGTCAAATCCTCAAACCGATGCTCTTCCAATAGCTCGGTAAAGGCATCGAACAGGGCACGATAGGTTTTCTTGATGCGAAGGTCCATCCGTATCGCCATCCTCAAGGCGTAGACAGCATTCCTTAATTTGTCGCATATCTTACACCTGTACCACCCGTTCCATATTGGTGCCTCCTTCCCGGTTGAAACATAACGCTTACCGGAAAGTTCGGCACCGCCAAAGGTTGCGGGTATACTAGATGTGTTATACCAACAACGGCCGGCGCAAGACGCCGCTGCCATTCGAAACGGAGACATCATGCTTCCCGTCATCATCGGTATCGTTGTTCTCGTTGTGATTGCCTGTGCCATCGCCGGCATCTACAACAACATGGTCACCAAGCGCAATCGCATCGATAACGCTTGGCAGAACATCGACACGCAGCTGCAGCGCCGCAACGACCTGATCCCTAACCTGGTCGAGACCGTCAAGGGCTACGCCAAGCACGAGCAGGACACGCTCGCCGCCGTAGTCAACGCACGCAACGCCGCCGTGAGCGCCACCACCCCCGAGGCCAAGATGGAAGCGGACAACGTGCTGACCGGTGCGCTGCGCCAGCTCTTTGCCGTCGCCGAGGCCTACCCCGACCTTAAGGCGAACACCAACTTTACGCAGCTCCAGTCCACACTCGAGGACACCGAGAACAAGGTGAGCTACGCGCGCCAGAGCTACAACGACTGCGTGCTCAGCTACAACAACGCCATTCAGACGTTCCCGGCTGTTATCTTTGCCGGCATCTTCCAGTTTAAGGAGCGCCAGGGCTTCGAGGCCGCCGAAGCTGCCCGCCAGGCACCGACCGTCAAGTTCTAGGAACACAATCGAGTTTTCCGCCAGCATATTGGCCTATTGGGGTCCGGGGCATTCTCCTCGGGCCCTTTCTTTTCTCCAAATAAAATGCGCGGCAAAACAAAAAGCGCGGCCAAAAAGGCCCGCACCATCTTTAATTCAGCCAAGTAATCCCCCGTCGCGACAGCGCCGAGCCGCAGGGCAGAGAGCAAGTTCCCTCCCAGCGCACTCCGCAGGACGCAAGAAGCCCTCGCCGCACGAAGTGCGCAGCGAGGACTTCTTGCATGTCCGAGGACGCGCTGGGAGGGAACTTGCTCTCTGCCCGGACGTGCTCGCCAAGAGCTGTAAGGCAAATTACGCGACGGTGTAAACCCAGTTGTGCTTGTCCTCGACAGCACCGGACTGGATACCGGTCAGGGTCTCGCGAAGCTTCTTCATCACGGGGCCGATCTCGGTGTAGCCAGCCGGGAAGGTCACGGTCTCATCGGCACCGTAGACCTTGTTGTCGATCTCGCCCACCGGAGAGATGACGGCAGCGGTGCCGCACAGGCCGCACTCCACAAAGGTGCCGGCCTTGACCTCAGCCCACTCGACGGGACGCTGGTCGACGGTCATGCCCAGGTCCTCAGCGACCTGAACGAGCGAGCGACGGGTGATGGAGGGCAGGATGGAGTCGGTGTGAGACTGCGGAACGACGAGCGTGCCGTCCTCCTTCACGAACAGAACGTTCGCGCCACCGGTCTCCTCGACATAGGTGCGGGACTCGGAGTCGAGATACAGGTTCTCGGCATAACCCTCGCGATGGGCCTCCATCGTGGGCTTGAGGGACATGGCGTAGTTCAGGCCGGCCTTGATATTGCCGGTGCCGTGCGGTGCGGCGCGGTCGTACTCGGAAACGCGCAGCTTGACGGGCTTGAGGCCGCCCTTAAAGTACGGACCGACCGGGGTCACGAGAATGCGGAACGTGTACTCAGGAGCGGGAGCCACGCCGATCACGTCACCGGAGCCGATCATAAACGGACGCACGTACAGGGTCGCACCAGAACCGAAGGGCGGAACCCAAGCGGCGTTGGCAGAAACGACCTGCTTGACGGCCTCAACAAACTTATCCTTGGGGAACGGGGGCATCTCGAGGCGCTGGGCAGAGTTATACATGCGCTCGGCGTTCATGTCGGGACGGAAGCAGACGATGCTGCCGTCCTCGGCGGTGTAGGCCTTCAGGCCCTCAAAGACCTCCTGGCAGTAATGGAAGATGCCACCGCACTCGGAGACATGCAGGGTGTGGTCGGTGGTCAGGCCGCCCTCGTCCCACTCGCCATCCTTCCAATGAGCCTCGTAGCTGTAATCGGTCTTCATGTAGCCAAAGCCGAGGCTACCCCAATCGATATCCTTCTTCTCGACAGTCATATGTCGCTCCTTACATACACAGTTGCATACTCGCGAACTCGCACGCAAGGACCGAGGCCGACCGCGTCGCAACGTCGCACGCCCGGAGCGTAGAGCCGGACGGGACACGCGGGCAACACCAAAGCCCATGGCACATCGATTCGCATGCAGGAGATTGTACTCCCCGTACGCGTCTGATAAAACGCTTTTCTTTAACTAAGTAAAGTATTTTCATTTGCCCGAAGCATAAAGGCCCGCCACCGTAAACGGTGACGGGCCTCAACGACACGATTTGTGCGCCGGCTCGAGCTATGCGTTCTTTTTGCCCAGCTTAGCCTTAACCAAGCCGACCACGGTCGGGATGATCGACACGGCGACAATGCCGATAATCAGCAGCTCAAAGTGCTCCTGCACAAAGGGAATGCCGCCAAAGAAGTAGCCCAGCAGCGTAAAGACCGTCGACCAGGTAATGCCGCCCAGCACGTTAAAGACAACGAAGTTGCGCCAGTGCATGCCGCCCATGCCGGCGATAAAGGGCACAAAGGTGCGGATAAACGGAAAGAAGCGGCCCAGGAAGATGGCCAGGTGGCCCCACTTATCCAAGAAGTCCTCGGACTTTTTGATGCGCTCGGGCGTCATGGCCTTTACCTTGCCCGAGGCGATGATCTTGCGGCCAAAGAAGTGGCCGATCATAAAGTTGCACTGATCGCCCAGGATGGCTGCGGCCCATGCGGTGGCCAGCAGGGCCACGATGTTAAAGCCACCGTTGTGGGCAAAGAAGCCCGAAGCAAACAGCAGCGAATCGCCAGGGAGAAACGGGAAGAACACCACGCCTGTCTCGATAAAGATAATCAGGAACACGCAGCCGTAGGCCATAAGCGGGCCGGCGGCGATCCAGCTGGCAATCGCGGTGCGCGGGTCTTTGAGCAGCTCGGCGATAAAATTGATGAAACCCATGAAGTAAAACCTCTCAGTTGTGGGCGCGGACACGTCCAAGTTGACCAGTATACGGTTGCGGTGCCCCCTCGTGCGCAACCCCACAAAAGCATGACTCCATTACCAGCAAGTTTGCATAACTGACACCTGTCGTGCAAAGCCGCCAAGATTGTCCTTCCTAATCCCTAGCGAATCGCTATACTTTATTGAATCGCATTGCCATGGCGCTAAGGGAGGGCGGTCGGTGAGCTTTATCAATACCATTCGCGAGGACATCAAGACCGTCCAGGCGCAGGACCCCGCCGCGCAAAACGGTCTGGTCATCTTCCTTTCCTATCCCGGCCTGCACGCCAAGTGGAACCACGTGCCAGAGCACTGGCTCTGGGAGCATGGCCATCGCTCGCTCGCCCGTGTGCTCTCGCAAATCACCCGCCACATTACCGGCGTCGAAATTCATCCCGCTGCACAGATCGGCAAGCATTTCTTTATCGACCACGCCATGGGCGTCGTCATCGGCGAAACCACCATTGTGGGCGACAACTGCGTGCTCTACCAGGGCGTCACGCTTGGCGGCACCGGCAACGAGACCGGCAAGCGCCACCCCACCCTGGGCAACAACGTCACCGTGGGCACAGGCGCTAAAGTGCTCGGCAACATTCGCATCGGCAACAACGTCAAAATCGGCGGCAATTCGGTCGTCGTCAAGGACGTACCCGACAACTGCACCGTCGTGGGCGTGCCGGGACGCATCATCAAGCGCAACGGCTGCCGCGTGTTCGAGGAGAGCTTCGATGCCAAGCAGCATCGCGAGTACATGCCCGACGCCGCCGCCGAGCAGTCCGCGCTCAACCGTCAGGGCATCACCGAGAACGCCCGCCGCGTCAAGGAACTCGAGCGAGAGGTGGCCGAGCTCAAAACCCTCGTCGCCAAGCTCGTGGAAGAACGCTAGAGCCGGACGGCCACCGACAACATTGACGCCAACGCAAAGGCGCGCCAGAGGATTCACCCCCGGCGCGCCTTATTTGCGATGTGACAAAGGGACTGTCCCTTTGTCACATTATGCGAACTGACTCAGATAGAGGTCGGCGTAGGCACCCTCGGCAGCCAGCAGCTCCTTATGCGTACCCTGCTCGATAATGTTGCCGTGATCCATGACCAAGATCAGGTCGGCATCTACGATCGTCGACAGACGGTGCGCGATCACAAAGCTCGTACGCCCACGCATGAGCGCGTCCATGGCGCGGCCGATGGCGAGCTCGGTGCGCGTGTCCACACTCGACGTCGCCTCGTCCAGGATGAGAATCGCCGGGTTGTTGAGCAGCACGCGCGCAATGGTCAGCAGCTGGCGCTGACCCTGGCTAATGCTCTCGGCATCGTTGGCCACGCGCGTGTCATAGCCCTGCGGCATGGTGCGCACAAAGAAGTCGACCTGCGCGGCGCGTGCGGCCGCCACGATCTCCTCGCGCGTCGCCTCGGGGCAGCCATAGGCGATATTCTCGGCAATCGTTCCGTCGAACAGCCAGGCATCCTGCAACACCATGCCAAACTGCTGGCGCAGCTCGCCACGATCCATGCGGCTCGTGTCCACGCCGTCGAGCGTAATGCGCCCGCCGTCAATCTCGTAGAAGCGCATGAGCAGGTTGATGAGCGTGGTTTTGCCCGCGCCCGTGGTTCCCACCACGGCGATCTTCTGGCCCGGCTCGGCGGTAAACGACACGTCGCGCATGAGCGGCTTGTCGGGCGCGTAGCCAAAGCGTACATGCTCAAAAGCGACACGGCCCTCAACGCGACCCGGCAGCCTGGCGGCCTCGCCCGGCTGCGGATCCGCCTCCATCTCGGGTTCATCGAGCAGGTCGAACACGCGCTCCGCACTCGCCAGCGCGCTCTGCAGCGAATTGAAGGTAAACGACAGCTGCGTCATGGGCTCAGATGCCTCGTAGATAAACTGGAAGAACGCCTGGAACACGCCGACGGTCATGTGGCCGGCAACCAGCATACTGCAGCCCACAATCGCAATCACGATCTGTGCCAGGCGGCCGATAAAGCGCACCGCGGGGCCGACGGCGTTAATCATGAAGTCGGCCTTGGCACTCACGCGTGCCAGCTCGCCCGAGGCCTGGTGTACCTCGGCAGAACTTTGGCGCTCGCGGTTAAACGCGCGAATCACCAGACGGCCCGAGTAGCCTTCCTCAACCGCGCTCGTAATCCTTGACACCCACTCCTGGCGCTCACCGGTTACGTCATGCGTGCGGCGCGAGACCACCTTGGTCACCAACAGCGACAACGCCGTAAAGAACAAAAAGACGAGCGTGAGCGGCACGCTAAACACGAACATCACGCTCACGGCGCCCACCACGGTACCGATCGACACCAGAAGCTGCAGCAAGCCGCGCTGCATGCTCTCGGACATCTTGTCCAAGTCGTTGGTCGCACGGCTGACGACCTCACCGGGACGATGCGCGTCAAAGAAGGCAAGCGGCAGACGGTTGAGCTTTTGTGCGATGCGGTTGCGTAGGAGCAGGTTGAGGCGTTCGGCCACGCTCGACATCAAAAAGCTCTGGAGTGCGTAGAACGAGGCAGCGGCCGTCCAGATCATAAAGTAGATGAAGATGGTCCTGCCGCAGTTCTCCCAGGTGATGTTGAAGGTGGTGTCGTTGGCAAACGCCACCTGAATGTGGCCCCACAGCTCATCGATCACGCGGGCGCTATATGCCGGCGCAGCGGTGTTAAAGATGGCATAGAACACAATACTCGCGAACACGATATAGAAGCGCCAATGGTCGCCGGCAGCCTCGCTCCACAGGCGGCGCACCGTCGCCCAGGTGTCGCGGGGTTTCTCGTCCTCGTCCTCGTCGTCCACATCGCGCATGCGCTCTGCCTCAGCGCGGGCGCGCTCGTCCTCGGCGAGCTCGTTTTCCTCGTAGAGCGCTTGGCGGCGAGCCTCGCGCTCGGCTGCAGCCTTGGCGGCGTCATCCAGCTCGGGTGCCACGGCAGCCGTTTCCTCGACCAGCCCCGCGGCAACGGCGCCATCACCGCCGCTCTGCTTCTTGAGCTCCTCGGCCATGCTACTCACCTCCCTTCATTTGCGATTCCGCGATGGCGCGGTACACCTCGCAGGTTTCCATAAGCTCCTCGTGCGTGCCCAAGCCCACAACCTCGCCGTCCTTGAGCACGACAATCTGGTCGGCGTGCAAAATCGTCGAGATGCGCTGCGCGATGATGAGCACCGCTGCGTCACGTGTCTCATCTTGTAACGCATGGCGCAGGGCGGCATCAGTCTTAAAGTCCAGGGCCGAAAAACTATCGTCGAAGATATATAGATCGGCGCGCTTCATGAGTGCGCGAGCAATGGCCAGGCGCTGGCGCTGGCCGCCCGAGAAGTTCGTGCCGCCCTGGGCCACCGGCGTATCGAGCCCCTGGGGCTGGTCGAGCACAAAGGTGCTCTGGGCAACCTCCAGCGCATGGAGCATGTCAGCCTCAGTCGCGCCTTCGTTGCCAAAGCGCAGGTTGCTTGCAACGGTGCCCGAGAACAGCCACGCCTTCTGCGGCACATAGGCGATGTGTCCACGGATCTCATCTTGCGAAAGGTCGTGCAGATCGATGCCGTTCAGGCGAATGGCGCCCTTCGTTGCATCGTGGAAGCGAAGCAGGAGCTTGGCCACCGTTGACTTGCCCGAGCCCGTTGAGCCCACGATCGCGGTCGTCTGTCCGCGGCGGCAGGCAAAACTCAGGTTGCACAGAGTGTCCTCGTCGGCATCGTCAAAACGGAACGACATATGGTCGAACACGGCAACCGCATCGGTACCGTCAACAGGCTCCGCCGCGCACGTATCTAGCGTGCGCTTGCCGTCCACGATGCTCGGCTCGATTTCGAGCACCTGTTGCGCACGGTTGAGACACGCCGCAGCGCGCGGGAGCGTCAGAATCACCATCTGCGCCATCATCACAAAGAAAAGGATCAGGATCGCGTATTCCAACACGGCCGAGATGCTGCCGATTTGCATGGCGTGGACGCCCACGCGGTTGCCGCCCACCCACAGCACCGCCACCTCGGCGATATTCATCAAAAAGAAGCTGGAACTGTCGAGACCCACAAACAGGTGGTTGACCTTGATGGCGTTGGCCGCGTAATCGCTAAACACCTCGTCCAGGCGCTGCTCCTCGTGGCGCTCCTTGTTAAATGCGCGGATGACGCGCACGCCCACGATGTTCTCGCGCAGCACCACGTTCATGCGGTCGATAAAGCTCTGCAGGCGCATAAAAATCGGCGCGGCGTTAGCCACCGTAAAGACCGCCGCCACCAGCACGATCGCAACCACCACGCCCAGCAGCGTGCCCATGGCGGGATCGATGAACCAAGCAAAAATGATGCCTGCCACGGCCAAGAATGGCACCGGCAACACCAGCTGAATCGTCTGAAGGACAGCTTGCTGAATCACGTTGATGTCGTTGAGCGAGCGTGTGATCATCGAACCCGTGCCAAAGCGCTCAAAGTCGCTGGCGGACAGCTCGAGCGACTTGTCGTACACGGCATTGCGGATATCGCAGGCCACGTTGGCGGCCAGGCGCGCTGAAAGATAGCAGCCCAGCACCGTGCCGCCGCTGGCCATGCCGGTCGCGATAAGCATGTACAGGCCGTTGCGTAATATATAGTCGACATCGCCCGTGGCAATACCGGTGTTGACCATGTTCGCCAGCATCGTGGGAACCAACAGCGTACCGACGTTATCTATCAGCACCGCAAACAGCGTCACCGCAATCAGACCGCGGTACGGCCTCATAAATCTCATTAAGAGTCGCATGCGTCCCCCTCGCCCTTATCGTCAGCCTCGTTCTCGGCGGCCACTTGCCGTTTAAATGCCTCGCACTCTTCGTTCAGAACATGGGAGAACTTACCGACCAAGCGCATGATCTCGCGCTGCTCCCACGGCTCGAGCGCCTCGAATGCCTGTTGCTCGGCTTTTTGCGCCGGCAACGCGTAGCGCTTGGCAAACTGCACGCCTTCTTCGGTCAGTCGCACAACCTTGTTCTTACGACTGCCCTCGGCAAACTCCAACGTCGCAAGCCCTCGCGCCCTAAGCGTCTTGATCGCCGAATTGATGGTCTGTTTGCTGTAGAACCATTCACTCGTCAGCCGACTCACGGCAACGCTTCCGCCCGCTGCACTCGTGTCGACGAGCATCCAGTAGGCGCAGTCCGAAAGACCGCAGGCGCGCGCGAACTCCGAATAGATACGGTCAAGCCCGTTGAGCATCCGGTCGAAATCGACCAGGCTAACTGCACTATTCATCTCTCCCACCATTCGATAGTCCGAGTTTTGACCAATTTATATCTCTACATTAGTCCGAGTTTTGACTATCGTCAACAGGCTCTCCACGAATGCGTGCATTTTTATGGCCTATCGGCAGAAAAAGACCGCCGGCGCGGGGGCGGCGCCAGCGGTCACGTGAAAATCGAGTTTTATTGCCTGTTAAGCGGCGACGGCCTCATAGACCGTAGCGCCCGAGAAGCTGTCATGCAGGCTCTTGCCGGCAATCCACGGCAGCTCGACAACCTCGCAGACCGTGTTGACCAGCTCGGAGCAGTCAGTAAAGTGGCCCTTGTCGTTGAGGGCCTCGCAATCCTGAACACGCCAATAGCCATCGGTGTGCGTGATGTAGTACTCGTGATCGTTGATCGACACGAAAGCGCGCGTCTTGGAACGCAGCAGCTTCAGAAATCCTTCGAAATCGGTCTCGACGACATCTCCAGCCTGGAACATGATGTTACCTCCTGGCCCGGCGCCACCACGGCGCATTGATAAACGTTGGTACTCCTTTAGTAAAACCTTTATCAGAGGTTATGCGTTCGTCATTTAGGCAAGTGGTAAAAAACCGCAGGGTAGACGGGATAAAACGTTTAACCATCCCATTTGTTTGTCACATTCTGAAGGTACTTTTATGCAAACCTACTTTCCCAATTGGAATCTATCCTTTTGGCCGGGCAATTGACCGTCTATCGTTTGAGCCCGACGGGTATGAACGGGGCATCTGCAACGCCACCGCAAGGAGACACCATGGAGACTATCGAAGCACTCATTCACCGTCGCAGCTGCCGCAACTACAGCGATCGTCCCGTCGAGGCCGAAAAGCTTGCACGTATTATCGAAGCCGGCCAATATGCACCGAGCGGCATGGGCCGCCAGCCGGTGACGTTTGTCGCCGTCACCGACCCCGCGACCGTCGAGCGTCTCTCACAGCTCAACGCCCAGGTCATGGGCAGCAACGGCGACCCCTTCTATGGCGCCAAGACCGTTGTGGTGGTGCTGGTTGACCGCAGCGTGCCCACACATCTGGAAGACGGCTCGCTCGCCATGGGCAACTTGCTCAACGCCGCCTATGCACTGGGTGTCGATTCGTGCTGGATTCACCGCGCGCATGAGGTCTTTGACTCGCCCGAGGGCCTAGAGCTGCTGGCCAGCTGGGGCCTGCCCGCCGACGGCAGCCTGCGCGGTGTCGGTCACTGCATTCTGGGCTACGCCGAGGACACGCTACCCGAGGCAAAGCCGCGCCGCGACAACGTGGTGTACGTCAAGTAGCGCAGGAGTGTCCCAAACTGCCGGCAGAAAAGGAACGTCCCCTTCTGCCGGCAAGCTATGTTGATATTTGAGTTGTCGTCGTTTCGTTCGTCTGGGCCGTTTCGGCTTCGCTGCCTTGTTCGTCCTCGTCCTTTTGCGCATCGGCGATGGTGGAGGCCGCTGCAACGATACCGCGCTGGGGTGCGACGCCCGTCTGGGTCTGAGCGCCCTCGACAACTTCTGTACCTACATGCGCGAGCTCGGGCGATTTAAACATTGCGTCCAAGTTGGCGCCACCGCCGGCGTAGCCAAGCGCGGCGAGTGCGATGACGATCACTGCAACGACGGCCACGATCGGCACATAACGATGCCAACCAGCGGGATTGAGCCCGCTGCGGCGAGCCGCCCCGCGGCTGATGTAACCGAGCGTGCCGTCGTGCTTGAGCTTTGAGCCCACCACGCGCTTGCGGCCCCACAGCGAGGACTCTGCCTGCATTGCCAAGCGAGCGCTTGCCGAAGGATAGCCATATTTAGTGCGCTTGAACGAGCCATCAAACCCCGAGGCGTGTTTGCCCCACGTCACCGATGTCGTGCGTCGGTTAACCGGCGCGGCGCTCCGCCTTCTGCGGCTCGGTTTTGAAGTCTCAGCCATATGCCCTCGCACGCCGTAACCAAATCGAAACAATAACGCTTTGGACTGTAGCACACGCGTCGCGCGCGGTCACGGGTGCCTCGCTCAACGGTCATCGTCCTTCAGTAAGCGCCACAGCGTTGTACGGCTTATGCCCAGCACCTCCGCCGCACGGGTTCGGTTGCCGTGGAGATGGTCTACAACCAGATGCGCGATATCTCGCTCGGTATCGGCCAGCGGTCGCAGGATATACAGGTCACTTTCGAGCGTCGGGGCGCCAAAGGTTGCGGTCTTAATCACGTCCTCTTGGGCGAGCACTTCCTCCGCCACAGCGCGGTCCACCGTGCCCGTCCCCACCAATATATACAGTCGTTCCGAGACCTCGCGGAGCTGCAGATAATTGCGCGGCCAGCGGTAAGCATCGAGCGTCTTCGTCGCCGCGGCAGACAGCGTGGGCGCTGCCGTCCCAAATGCATCGGCGAGATATTCCAAATAGCGCGCAACCTTCGTCGACGCGGCTCCCTGCTCGGCGATTGCCGGCGCCACGCTCACCGCACAGGCGAAGCGCTCGGTCACAAAGGCGGCTTGATCACTTTCGCCGCCGCCCGGCATGTCATTCGCTGTCAGCACCACATGGCAGCGCGTCGCCAACGCGGTGTCGGTCATCGTGGAGACCAGCTCGCGGAGGCGCTGGGGGCCAACCGCGTTCCAGCCCTCAATGCAAAGGGTCAGCCCCGTTTGGAACAACGGCGATTCGGCGCTTTTGAGCACATGGCGCCAACCGCGATCGGTGAGCTCATCGAGCGCAACGGAAACAAAGGGCTGACCGACAAAAGGACCGTCCAGATAGAGGCGCTTGGCGATCTCGACCTGACCCGCTCCCAGCTCGCCCTCGAGCATAAGGGGCACACCGCGCGCGTAACTCTCTGCAACCGGCGCAGCCACCGAGGCCGCCCCCTCAACGATGCCGTACGCGCTCGATTCGTAGCGGGCCTCAACTTCGTCGGCGTTGAGCCACTCGATACCCGCATGCGCCGCGGCACCGCGCACCTCGCGGACCACGACGACCCAAAGGCCCCCGCCCTCTTTGTCGGTGGGGCGAACGGTCAGGCTCAGGCGCGTACCCTCACGCCCCATAACCAGACGCGCGCCGTCTCCTATACGGTCGAGGCGCTCAGCGACAAAAGTCGCCACACCCCGCTCAAGCGCCGCGTCATTCATGGTCGAGATCGCGACGTCCCCACGCGCATCGATTGCCAATGCCGATGCCCCGGCAGCAGCCAGGGCATCGGTCAAGATGTTCAGCTTGGCATCGCTATCCATGATTTGCCCCTGTCTGCAGCGACGTGCAACCGCCGGCGGTCGCACGACCGAGTGTTTCAAAATTGAACGATATTGCTCACCAAACACTATAGGGCAGAAAGCGCCGTCCTGCGAGTATAGGTGTTGCCCCGCATCGCCATCCTGGCGGGGCGATAAGAGCTCTTCGGGACTTATAAACCTGCGGACAAGCCATACCCGCAAGAGCTCCTATCGCTCCACCGTGAGAATGCGCTCACCAGCACGCAGCACGCAAATAAGCTACTTCTCTACCAGATTCCCAGTACGTGTTGCATTCCCAAACTCATGCACGCAATGCCAATCCAGCAGCAAAAGCCCAATGCGATGGGCTTGCCGCCCTTTTTGACCAGCTCGACGATATCGGTATTAAAACCAATAGCCGCCATGGCCATCACAATAAAGAACTTCGACAGCTCCTTGATGGGCGCCGTGATGGACACGGGAAGCTGAAACACCGTGGTGATCACGCTCGCCAGCACAAAGAACAGCACAAACATGGGAAACGCGCGTTTAAGGGAGAACGTGCTTTTGGCGTCGCCGCCGGCTTTGCGCGCCAGATGCATCTGCCAGCATGCGAGGACCAACGTGATGGGGATAATGGCCAGCGTCCTGGTGAGCTTGACCACCGTGGCGCTCTCGAGCACATTGGCGCCGGGATGCATGCTGTCCCAGGCACTCGCCGCAGCCGTTACGGACGAGGTATCGTTGATGGCGGTGCCGGCAAACAGGCCAAAGCCCTCGTTGGTCAGCCCGAGCATGCCGCCGAGCGTCGGAAACACGAGCGCCGCGATAACGTTAAACAGGAAGATGACCGAAATGGCCTGGGCAATCTCGCGATCGTCGGCATCGATGACGGGTGCGGTCGCGGCGATGGCAGAACCGCCGCAAATCGACGAACCCACACCCACAAGCGTCGCGATCTTGCCCGGCACGTTCATGACGCGGCAGAGCACAAAGGCGATGACAAGCGAGGTCGAGATTGTCGCCACGATAATCGGCAGCGACTGGGCGCCCTTGGACAGAATCTGGGAGAGGTTCATGCCAAAGCCAAGCAGAATAACCGCGTACTGCAAGACTTTTTTGGACGTATAGGTAACGCCGGCGGCGAGCTGTTCGCGACGATTCTTGGGAAAGACGAGCGCCAGGACCATACCAAAGAGGATGGCAAATACCGGACCGCCGACCACCTCAATTTGTTTGCCGAGCAACGTCGCGGGAATGGCAATGATTAGGCAGAACAAGACGCCTTTCCAGCGCTCGCGTACGATATTTGCCAGTTGCATATGGGATTCCTTCTTTCTATTTCACGTTTGCGACGGCTTATGATACGGCAACATTGAGCGCAGCCTTGCGCAAACACAGACTAAGATGCCGCAATAGTTCTCAGGCAACAGCCGAATTACCCACCGCGGAGAGCTGATTCGCGGCATAATTAACAACTGACATATGAGTTTGATAGAACAGTTGCGAGGCGCTATGGAAGAATCGATGCACGTCGGCGAGCAGGAAACGAGCCTACAGGACCAGTCCTACCACACCATTCGACGCAAAATCGTCTACCTGGACTACAAGCCGGGCGAAAAGCTGGGCGTCAAGCAACTTTGCGACGACCTAGATATGGGGCGCACCCCTGTGCGCGAGGCTTTGGTTCGTTTGGCGCAGGAAGGCCTGGTGCGCACCGTGCCCCAGAGCGGTACCTACGTCTCGCCCATCAACCTCACCCTTGCCGAGAGTGCCTGTTACATCCGCGAGCATCTGGAAAAGCAGGTGATCGTGGAGTGCTGCGCGCGCGCCACGTCGGCTGGCATCGAGCAGCTCGACCGCGCCATCGTGCTGCAGGAAAAGGCCATGGCCGAAGAGGATCGCATCGGCTTCTTTTTGAGCGACAACCTCATGCATCACATGATTTTTAGCATCGCATGTCGCAGCACCGTGTGGTCGTGGCTCGAAGAGACCAATGCCGACCTTGAGCGCTTCCGCTGGCTGCGCGCCGCCACGCAGGTTCTCGACAATCAGGACATCGTGAACGAGCACAAGCAGATTCGCCGCGCTATCGCCGGTCGCGACCCCATCGAAGCGAGCTTTTTGGTCAGCAAGCACCTGCACATGATGTTCCGCAACCAAACCGAGGTTCTGGACCAGTTCCCCGAGTACTTCGAGACCAGCAAGCTCCGCTAACCTGCCAAAAAGGGACAGGTTTATTTTGGCAGGTTTTATCTGGGCAAATGCAACAAGGCCCGGCTCCGCTGCAACGGAGCCGGGCCTTGGTCGCTAGGACGGCGGAACCAACTATTCCACGGTCACGCTCTTAGCGAGGTTTCGGGGCTGATCGACATCGCAGCCGCGCAGGATGGCGACCTCGCGGGCGAGCAGCTGCAGCGGGACGCTCGCCGTGATGGGGCTGAACACGTCGCGGACTGCTGGCACGCGGATGATGCAGTCGGCGATCTTGTTGATCTCCTCGTCGCCCTCGGTGGCAACGACGATGACCTTGGCGCCGCGCGCCTTGCACTCCATGAGGTTCGACACGGTCTTGTCGTAGGTGGCACTCTTGGTGGCCACAGCGATGACAGGGAAGCCCGGGTCGATCAGGGCAATGGGGCCGTGCTTCATCTCACCGGCGGCGTAGGCCTCGGCGTGCAGGTAGCTGACCTCCTTGAGCTTGAGTGCACCCTCGTAGGAAATAGCGGCGCCCATGCCGCGACCCACGAACAGTGCGGACTGCGCGTCCTTGCACAGCAGGGCGGCCTCATGCACGGCCTCGGTTTGGGTATCCAAAATCCACTGGATCTGCTCGGCCGTATCGGAAAGCTCGCGGAACAGCATGCGCGCCTGCTTGGTGGTCAAGCGGTACTTGACCTGCGCCAGCAGCAGGGCCAAAAGCGTAAGGCTCACAACCTGGCCGATGAAGCTCTTGGTCGAGGCGACCGCGATCTCCTTGTTGGCCTTGGTGTAGATAACACCGTCGCTCTCACGCGCTACGGGGCTGCCCACCACGTTGGTGATGCCGAAGACCTTGGCACCCTTGATGCGCGCGTCGCGAATGGCGGCAAGGGTATCGGCCGTCTCGCCCGACTGGGACACGGCAACGACAAGCGTCGTCGGCGTAATGATGGGATTGCGGTAACGGAACTCGCTGGCCGCCTCCACCTCGGTGGGGATGCGAGCCCAGCCCTCAATGAGATTCTTGGCAATGAGGCCAGCGTGATAGCTGGTGCCGCAAGCGATCACGTAGACGCGATCGATGTCGTTGAGCTCCTCGAGCGAAAGGCCCAGCTCGTCGATGTCGAGCTCGCCGGCCGGCGTCATACGACCGACCAGCGTGTCGCGCACGACGCGCGGCTGCTCGTGGATTTCCTTGAGCATAAAGTCGGGATAACCGCCCTTTTCTGCCATGTCCAGGTCCCAGTCGATGTGGGTGACCTTGGGCTCGATAACGTTGCCGGCCTCGTCGGTGTACTCGACGCCTGCGGGCGTGAGCCTGGCAAACTGACCGTCCTCGAGCACCACGACATCGCGGGTGGCGTCGATGAGCGCGATGACATCGGAGGCAACGTAGGAGCCGGTCTCGCCCGCGCCGACCACGATCGGGGAATCCTTGCGGGCCACGGCGATCACGCCGGGCTCGTCAGCGCACACGGCGGCCAGACCATAGGCGCCGACCACGTGGGCGCAAGCCTCGCGCACGGAGGCCATCAGGTCGTGCGTCTCGGCATAAGCCTCTTCGATCAGATGCGCGAAGACCTCGGTATCGGTCTCGCTCTTAAAGTGGTGGCCGCGGCCCTCCAGCTCTTCGCGCAGCTCGGCGAAGTTCTCGATGATGCCGTTGTGGACGATGGCGATACGACCGTCGCAGCTGGTGTGGGGGTGAGCGTTAACGACGGAGGGCTTGCCGTGGGTGGCCCAACGGGTGTGGCCGATACCGCAGGTAGCGTCGCTGTCGATGTTGGAAAGCTCGCTCTCCAAGCCCGCGACCTTGCCCACGCGGCGGATGACGTCGAGGTGCGCCGCGGCACCCTCGCCCACCTCGAGCGCGACGCCCGAGGAGTCATAGCCGCGATACTCCATACGCTTGAGGCCTGTGACCAGGATGTTCTTTGCAATATCAGAGCCGGTGTAGCCGACAATTCCGCACATAGGATAAATCCCTTCGTCCGCTTGACTGCAAAACGTCCACGCACAGGGGGCGCTGAGACGCATAACGTTCGAGTATTGTACTCACGCAAACGCAAGCTGATATACCAGAAGTGGTATCTCAACTTGAATACCACTCGATACACACACCCCACCCCGAAGGGGGCAGGCACCTTCGTGGTGGTTTGGTCTGACAGCATCGTTTGCCCAGATAAAACCTGCCAAAATAAACCTGTCCCTAATAGGCGGGTTTTGACACCTCAGGGGCGGGCGATGCTACAATCTGGCTTGTACTTGAAACGCATCAAAGGGGCCGCTATGGCAAAGGTAAAAATCAGCGACGTCGCGCGCGAGGCCGGGGTTTCGTTGGGCACGGTTTCCAACGCGCTCAACCACCCCGAAAAGCTGCGTCCCGAGACCCTCAAGCTCATTAACGAAACCATCAATCGACTGGGCTACCTGCCCAACCAAAGCGCTCGTCAGCTCGCGGGCGGCGCCACCAAGTCCTTTGGCCTGGTGCTCCCCCGTCTCGACCACGGCTTTTCACTCCAAATCGCCAGCGGCGCCCACAACGAGGCCCGCAAGCACGGCTACGACCTGCTCATCGCCAACGCCGATAACGACGATATTCTCGAGGACCATTACCTGCGCTACTTTATGGGCACCCAGATGTCCGGCGTCATGGTTCAGCCCATGGCATCCCCCGACTGGCACCCCGCCCTGACCAAGATGCCCGTGCCGATCGTCCATCTGGACATCCATTGCTCCGAGCCCGGCTACTACGTGGCCGCCGACAACGAGGCACAAGGCCGCATCATCGCCGAGCTCGCCATCGCCCGCGGCGCGCACCATATTGTCGTCGTCGGCCGAGCAGCATTTATGCAACTCACCCTGCGCGTCCTTGGCATTCATAAGGCGCTCGCCCTACATCCCGATATCAAGATCGAAGTCATCGACGCCGGCGAATGGAATACCGCCGCCGACGGCTACGGCATCGGCACCCAAATCGCCGCGCGCCCCGCCGACGAACGCCCCGATTTTGTCGTCGGCCTGACCGACGTGCTGGCCTCGGGCGTCATCTCGGCGCTGGTCGACAAAGGCATCGCCGTCCCCGGGCAAGTACGCGTAGCAGGTTGCGATGGCAACCCGCTCGCTTGGAGCGGATCGGTCCCGCTCACTACGGTAGCGCCCCCGGGCTACGAGATTGGCCGCAAGGGCGTTCAATTGCTCATGGAGCAAATCGAGAACAAGGCCCCAGCAAAGACCAAGCATATCCGCGTCGGCTCTACAGCGCGCACCGTCACCGCAGTCACCGCCGCCGAGGACATCAACCGCCAAGAACTGGTACGTCCGTTCCTGCTGGAACGCGCCAGCACCCAGGCAAGCAGCCAGACCGACGCCACGGCCATCAACCTCGGTGCGTATCTATAGCACGCCCGCAAGTATGCTAAGTCGCCGCTCAAGCAAAAGAGGCCCGACCATTGCCGGACCCCTTTTGTTTAAGCGCAAACGTAAGCAATTGCTCGTTTCAACGCCGCAATTGTCTAGCGCACGGCCTTGACCGCCGCCGCCAGATCGAACAACGTATCGAGCACGGCCTCGCAGCCATCCACCACGTCCTGCGGCAGCGGCACGATATCGGGGACGGCAAAGACATGGCATCCGGCCGTGATGCCCGAGACGCAGCCGTTGCGCGAATCCTCGACCACGGCACATTCCTCGGGAGTATAGCCCGCGCGCTCGCAGGCGAGCAGATACATCTCGGGGTCGGGCTTGCCATGCACGACGTCCTCGCCACACGTTACCGTTTCAAACTTGTCAAATAGACCGAATGCTTTAAGGTTGCGCTCGGCCGTAACATGGCGCGATGACGTTGCAAGGCCTACGTGATAGCCCGCAGCCAACAGCTTGTCTATGCACTCGGCAGCGCCGGCCTTAAGCTCCAGATCGGTCTTGACCATCTCGTCGCGAATCTCCTTGTGGCGGACATAGATCGCCTCGGCGGTCTCGTGGCTGCCGTAATGCTTATCGAGGATGTTCATGACATCGGGTAGCGTGCGACCGATAAACTGATGGATCAGCGCTTCATCAATCGCGAGCCCCAGCTCAGCGGCGCCTGCCTTCCAGGCCCTAATCCCCAAACGCTCGGTATCGACCAGCGTTCCATCCATGTCAAAAATAACAGCCTTGATCATATCGGTCCCCCATCGACTCTCGCTGTCGCATTGCCGCAACTCTACCGCATTTGACAACTTGTATATAACGTATATACCATATTGCACTTTCGTTACACAGATAGAAGTCTTATGGCAAGTAACGCATTAGGATTATAGTTTTCAATCGAGTACTCAACGATAAGGATCGTTTCATGATTTTAGACACCACGGCACCCGCAGAGGAGCTTCAAGACAAGCTATCGGCGCTCGAACAGCTGCTTTTGGCATACGGGCGCGTGGCTATCGGGTTTTCCGGTGGCGTCGACAGCAGCTTTTTGGCCGCCGTATGCGCCCGCATCATGCCTACCAATACCCTCCTCGTCCATCTCACCACGCCGCTCATCGGCACGCCCGAGCAGGCTTCGTTTGAGCGGTCCGTTGATGGACAAGCCAATGAAGGACCGCATTTTAAACTCCCCGTGCTCAATCTTTCGGTGGATCAGCTGCAGCTCCCCCAGGTAGCCTGCAACGATGCCAATCGCTGCTACCACTGCAAGCACGCCGGCTTTACCGCCATCGTCAACCACGCCAAGTCGCTCGGCTTTCCCACCGTCATCGATGGCAGCAATGCAAGCGATCGCGGTGACTACCGCCCCGGCATGCGTGCGGCAAAAGAGCTCGGCGTACGCTCCCCTCTCATGGAGGTCGGCTTTACCAAGGACGAAGAGCGCGAGCTGCTGCGCGCATGGGGCTATCCCGTTTGGAACCTGCCGGCGGGAGCATGTCTTGCCACCCGCGTCCCCACGGGCGAGGAGCTTACGCGCGAGAAGGTCGATTTAATCCGCGCCTGCGAGGATTACCTGCACGATCTTGATCTGGCACAGGTACGCGCGCGCTTGATCGGCGGCTGCATGCATATCGAGGCCGCACCCGCAGATGTCGCCAAGATTGCCACCCTCGGCGGTGCCGCCGTCGACGACAAGGGCAAGACCCCGCTGCCCGCCGTTATCGAGTCCGCGCTGCGCGAGCTGGGCTGCGACCATATCTCCCCCGAGGTCACCCCCTACATTCACGGCAACATGAACCTTTAAGTTACGCCGTTTTACAAACGGCGTAACCGCTCGGCGCTGCGCAGGCCCCGGGCACGGCAATCTGACGTTCAACTGCACGGGCGCGACCAAAAGGTCAGCGCCCGCTTGTTTCACGTCACCTTGCCGCACCCGGAGCCCGCTCGCTCGCATATGCTCAACCTGGACTGCGTTAACTGACCTGCCAATAAGGGACAGGTTTATTTTGGCGGGTTTTATCTGGGGAAACGCAAAATAGCCCCACATACACAACCACCGCAGCTCCATATGAGGCAAATGAATCAGTAGCGTCTATCCCAAATCTTAAGTATTTGTTCGACAGAACGGCCCTTGCCGGCTCCTGCTAGACTGGTAGATTCCCAACCGTCCATCCAGGAGCCTCAATGTCGCGCAAGCCCGCCTACAAGCAAATACTTTCCATCGGCACCACCGTGGTGCTAGGGTTTGCGCTGTTTACGGGATCGCTTGACGGGGCGCCCAAGCTGCTGTCGCCGCAAAGCGATGAGCAAGCGGCGGCTCTGGCCGAAAAACAAAACGAGAGCCCCAGCCGCACCGACGACGAGGCAGACCTGGTTGCCCGGCTCGAATCGGGAACGGCGAGCTCCCCGGACCCTCAAAACGGCCAGGACTCTGGCGATGGCTCCGATTCCGCCGCAACCGACACCGATGACGACGTTTCCGCGGACAGTGCCGCCACCCCCATCGACGAGATCGAAAACCCCGACCTCAACCGCGCCCGCGGTGTTTATCTCAGCAGCATTCCCGACTACGCCGGCAACCCCTACGTTGCCCTTCGCGCCGACAGCACGCACCCGCTCGGCACACCATCATTCACGCTCGATGAATACGAGCGCGCTGCAGAAGAGGGCTGCTTTAAGAAGTTCTCCAAGCTCGACAGCCTGGGCCGCACCCGCAAAGCACTCGCCTGCGTGGGCCCCGAATCACTCGGTCAAGGCGAGCGCGGCGATATCTCGCGTATCCATCCTGCCGGTTGGCACCAGCAGCGCTACGACTTTATTCCGGGCCAGAGCCTCTACAACCGCTGCCACCTTATCGCCTGGTCGCTCTGCGGCGAAAACGCCAACCGCAAAAATCTCCTCACCGGCACGCGCTATCTCAACGAAACGGGCATGCTGCCGTTTGAGGAGCAGATTCTCGGCTACATCCGCGACACGGGCAACCATGTGCTCTACCGCGTCACGCCCATGTATAACGAAGAGGAACTTGTCTGCCGTGGCGTGCGCCTTGAGGCGCAATCGGTCGAGGACCACGGCAAGACCCTCTGCTTCCACGTATATTGCTACAACCTGCAGCCGCACGTGCAGATCGACTACGCCACCGGCCGCAATCAGGCCTCGGGAGACTAGGACCGACCAAGCTGCCCCAAAGCCTAAAATGATCCGTTTTCCTCCGTCCCCAAGGAATCAAAAAGAGCCGCCCCGGTTACCCAGGGCGGCCCTTTCGTCAGCACCTACATTGCAGGCAAAATCACACGCTACTTGGCGCGACCCTCCTCATAGCGCTCCACCAGCTTGGCCTGAACGTCATAAGGCACCTGCTCATAGCCAGCGGGCTTCATGGTAAAGTCACCCGTGCCGCGCGTGATGGAGCGCAGGCGCGTCGAGTAATCTGTCAGCTCGGCCAGCGGCGCCTGGGCAATAACCACGGTATCGCCGCGCTCATCGGTCTCCATGCCCGTCACGCGACCGCGCGAGGCCGAGATATCGCCCATCACGGCGCCGGCGTAGCTCTCGGGGATAGTCACCGTGATTTCCTCGATGGGCTCCAGCACCACCGGATCGGCATCGGCGCATGCCTTGCGCAGGCCGATGCGAGCCGCCGCGCGAAACGCCATCTCGTTGGAGTCGACGCTGTGATACGAACCGTCGTACACAGCCACGCGAATGCCCGTAAGCGGGTAGCCGGCAATAATACCGTCCTTCATGGTCTCCTGGACGCCCTTGTCCACGGCGGGGATCAGCGAGCGCGGAATGCGGCCGCCCACGACCTCATCCACAAACTCGTAGCCGTCGCTCGTGCCGTCGGGCCCAATAAGCGGCTCCACGCGCAGCCAGCAGTCGCCGTACTGACCGGCGCCACCGGTCTGCTTCTTGTGGCGACCCTGGGCGCTCGCCGTGCGGCGGATGGTCTCGCGATACGGAATGCGGATCGGCACGCTCTTGGCCACGACCTTGGTGCGATCCTCCAAACGGTTAAGCAACACCGAAACCTGCGCCTCACCAACGGCGGAGATGATAGTCTGGCCCGTCTCCTCGTCACGATCGATGCTCATAGTCGGATCGGCCTTGCAGGCCTTCTCGATAAACGTGTAGAGCTTCTCTTCGTCCCCGCGATTCTCGGCCTCGATGGCGATGCGGTACTGAGAGTTGGGGAACTTAAACGCCGCAGCCTCGACCTTACCGGTAATGGAGAGCGTATCGCCCGTCTCGGCCGCCAATTTGGGCGCCACGATAATGTCGCCGGCATAGGCGTGACCGACCTCGGTCATGTCGCGGCCGCACATCACATACAAGTGAGCCAGACGATCGCTCTTGCGGGTGCGCGCGTTGATTAGTTCAAGGCCCGGCTCAAGCGTACCCGTCAGCACCTTGATAAAGCTGATGCGACCCTGCTGCGGATCGGCCAGGGTCTTAAACACAAACGCCACCGGACGGTCATCGTCGCTCGAGATCTTAAGCGAATCACCATCGATGAGCGGCATCTCGCCATAGTCGGTCGGCGCCGGGAAGTACGTCGCGATGTCGTCCATCAGCGAGTTGACGCCCTGCTCCTTAATGCAATCGCCCGCAAAGACCGGCACAAAGATGCGCTCGGCGATCGCCTTCGACAGCAGGCCTTCAAGCTCCTCCTGTGTCAGCGTCTCCTCGCCTTCCAAGTACTTCATCATCAGTTCGTCGTCAGCCTCGGCCACCAGCTCGCACAGATGGTCATGGGCTTCCTCGGCCTGGGCACGATACTCCTCGGGAATCTCCGACTCAACGGCTTCGGTGCCGTTGCAATGGCGCGCCCTCATGCGTACCAGGTCGATGATGCCGTCAAAGTCCTCGCCCTCGCCCCAGGGAAGGGTCACGGCGCCCAGGCGCGTGCCAAAGCGCTCTTGCAGCAGGTCCATCGTGGTCGCAAAGCTGGCCTCGGAGCGCGACAGGCGGTTTACGAACACCGCACGCGCCAGGCGCAGGTCCTCGGCGGCATACCAGAGCTTAACCGTCGTAGGCTGCGGGCCGGCCTCGGCGTCGACCACAAACAGAGCCGTCTCGCAGACGCTCATCGCGGCAAAGGCGTCGCCGATAAAATCGGGGTAGCACGGGGCATCGAGCACATTGATGCGCGCGCCCTTCCAGTCGATCGGCGCGATGGTCGTCGAGATGGAAAATGCACGCTTGACCTCTTCGGGGTCATAGTCGAGCGTGGGCTTGGTGCCGTCGTGGCCGCCCAGGCGGGCGGTCTTGCCGGAAAGGTGGAGCATGGCCTCGGCGAGTGAAGTCTTGCCCACCCCGCCTTGGCCTACGAGCACCACGTTCCTTACGTTACCGGTCTTGGGAGCACCCATGATGACCTCCTTGCAGGGCCGCGCGCAATGCGCGACGCCAACGGGGAGAGTTCGCGGTCGGTGCCATCCCGGGAGCAGCATGGTCGGCAGCCGAGCCGACTCACCCTCCAAATGTCCTATGCCACCACCCTACCCTCACGAGCGGCTGTCCATGCATACCTTTCGGCGCACGTATGAATACAGGCGGCGAGAGGAAGAGACAAACTTGTGAGGCGATTATTGAACCCCGTCGATGCAAACAAAAAGCCGCCACAGACCGTAAGACCTGCGGCGGCTTCGCCTCAATTAATAGTTGAGTAAATACCTGAGCCTACCCCTCGATACGGCTCAAGAACTCACGGGTGCGCTGCTCACGCGGATGGTCGATAACCTGCTCGGCAGGACCCTCCTCGACAATGCGGCCGCCATCCATAAAGACCACGCGGTCGGCAACATCGCGCGCAAACTGCATTGCGTGGGTCACGATTACCATCGTCATGTTCTGCGCCGCAAGGTCTTTAATGACACGCAGCACCTCGGCCGTCAGCTCGGGGTCGAGCGCCGAGGTCGGCTCGTCAAAGAACAGGATCTCCGGGTCGAGCGCCAAGGCGCGGGCGATACTCACGCGCTGCTGCTGGCCGCCCGAAAGCTCACACGGCACCTTGTTCTCGTTGCCCACAAGCCCCATCTGAGCAATCAATTCATGCGCACGAGCTTCCGCCTGCTCGCGCGGGCGCTTAAGCACGCGGATCGGCGCGTCGATGATGTTTTTCATCACGGTATAGTGCGGGAACAGGTTGTAATTTTGGAACACCAGGCCGAATCGCGAGCGCGCCTGTTTGGGCACATCGCCCTTCGCATAGACCGCGCCCGAACCCGCATCCGTCGCAACGGCAAGGTCACCAAACGAGAGCGAGCCTCCGTCGAGTGTCTCGAGTAGCGTGGCACACCGCAACAGCGTGGACTTGCCGCCACCCGAAGGCCCGATAATCGCCACGACCTCGCCACGCTTTACCTCGAGCGAGATATCCTTGAGCACCTCATTGCCGCCAAACGCCTTGCGCGCGCTTTCGATTTTCATCACTGAGTTAGTCATGATAGTAGTCCAGCTTCTTTTCGGCGGCGCCCAGCAGCATCTCGACCACAAAGTTAAAGACCCAGTAAATCAGCGCCGCGATCGCAAACGGCACCATGCTCACCTGCGAGGCGACCAGCGCCTTGGCCGTCGAGAACATCTCGCCCACGCCGATGGCAAACGCCAGCGACGTATCCTTGACCAGCGTGATGATCTCGTTGCCCATCGCCGGCAAAATGCGCTTGGCAACCTGCGGCATCACGATATACAGAAACGTCTGCATGCGCGAATAGCCCAGTACCTCGGCTGCCTCGTATTGACCACGCGGAATCGACTGCAGGCCCGAGCGATAGATCTCGGCAAAGTAACCGGCGTAGTTGATGATGAACGCCACAACGCACGCCGTCCACTTGGAATCAGGCGTGAGCGAAATGCCGAACACGTAGTACGGGGCAAAGTAGATGGCAAACATCTGCAGCATGAGCGGCGTACCGCGCATGACCGAAATGTAGATGCGCGCGACCCAACGCAGCGGCGCGATTTTACTCATGCGCATGAACGCCACGGGGATTCCCAGCGGAATCGACCCGAGCAGCGTCAGCACAAACAACTGCAAACTGACCAAGAATCCCTGGCCAAGCATCTGCATCATGACCTGAATAGACAACCCAAGCTCTCTTTCACAGTAACAGAACAGCAAACCCCAATGCTAAAGCGGGTTTTCCAGGTGCCCGAGTTTGCCGTGAAAGAGGAGCGCCGCGTACTAAATGTACGCAAGCGACGGTTTGAACGGCAAAATCGGGTGCCTGGGAAAGCCGCTATTTGAGCACCCAGTTATCGAAGGAAAGACCATAGCTTGAATACTTATCGCACAGGTCCTTGACCGTGCCGTCCTCATAGAGTGCCTTGAGCGACTCGGTCACGGCGTCGGCCGACTTGGTGTCGCCCTTCTTAAAGCCAACGGCGTAGTGCTCGCTGGACAGCGGCTCATCAAGCTGCGTATAAGCATCGGGCTTGGCGGCAAGCTGATACTGGGCAATCGAAAGGTCGCAAGCCACGGCATCGACCGCGCCGCTCTCGAGCTGCATAAAGGCCGTATTGTACTCGCCGATGGTATCGAGCGTGGCAAACGTCGCGGCCAGATCCTTCTGGTCACCCTCAAGCACGTCCTGCGCAGCGGAATCGGTCTGGGTAATCACAGTCTTACCGGCAAGATCGTCCCAGCTCTTGATACCCGCGTCCTTCTTGACCACCAGCACCTGCTCGTTGAGCATGTACGGCTCGGAAAACGTGTAATCGTCCTCACGGCCCTCCATGGTAAAGCCGTTCCAGATGCAGTTGATGGCGCCCGAGTTAAGCAGCGTATCCTTGGCGTCCCAGTCGATGGCGTCGTATTTGACCTCCCAGCCCTGCTTATCGGCAACAGCCTTGGCCAGATCGAGATCAAAGCCGGTGTACTCACCATCGTCGCCCATAAAGCCGTACGGAGGATAGGACTTATCAAAGCCCACCACGAGCTTCTTGGACTCCGCAGCACCCTTCACATCCTTGGCCGCGGCAGAGCCAGCAGCGGAGCCCTTGCCGGCGCCACCGCCGCAACCGACAAGACCAAGGCCAAGCACCGTGGCGAGCGAGCCGGCTAGACCAACAAACTGACGACGAGACATATCGGTATTCATGGTATTCCCCCTTGATGGCACTTTAGTTAAGTAAAGTGAGTCGTGTAACGTCCAGAATCATACACTTTAGTGAGATGGAGTACAAGGGAGGGTTTGCCCGGCGTGGGCGGGGAGCGGCGCGTAATTAAGTTTCCTGCTCTACAGTCCTGCGCAACTGTCTCTTATACACATCTCCGAGCCCACGA